>NZ_JFAO01000087.1:0-750 GCF_006408945.1 Bifidobacterium sp. UTBIF-78 | reverse complement strand
TCGAGGAAGCCCGGAAGTGCCTGCGCGATCGTGTGTTCCCCGCGCATGCGGGGATGATCCCATGTCATCAAAAACAACCAATACTGGGCACTCGTGTTCCCCGCGCATGCGGGGATGATCCCACGACCATCAACGACATGGGCGGCACCGCCGTGTGTTCCCCGCGCATGCGGGGATGATCCCGCTTCCGGCACAGTGCAGAAATACGCAGCTGAGTGTTCCCCGCGCATGCGGGGATGATCCCGTCACCAGCATCCAGACCGGCCCCACCGACGAGTGTTCCCCGCGCATGCGGGGATGATCCCGTCACCAGCATCCAGACCGGCCCCACCGACGAGTGTTCCCCGCGCATGCGGGGATGATCCCTGCAGCTCGGGGTATTCGCTTACCGGGTAGTAGTGTTCCCCGCGCATGCGGGGATGATCCCGAGATCGACGAGCCCGACGCCCACCTGACAGCGTGTTCCCCGCGCATGCGGGGATGATCCTAGAAGCGTCCATTACAGTGCGACGCTAGCACCGTGTTCCCCGCGCATGCGGGGATGATCCCCCGTCGCCGTGGACAGCATCACCCTGTCCAAGGTGTTCCCCGCGCATGCGGGGATGATCCGGCCTGTTGGTTTTCTCGAACATGGTGGAAAGCGTGTTCCCCGCGCATGCGGGGATGATCCCACCGTGCAATCCATCTGGGACGGCATGGTGAAGTGTTCCCCGCGCATGCGGGGATGATCCCGAGTCCGCGAATTGAATA
>NZ_JFAO01000086.1:0-1153 GCF_006408945.1 Bifidobacterium sp. UTBIF-78 | reverse complement strand
AATATCCGGATTTGGTGGTTGTCGGCGCGGGTTTGTTTGGCCTGACGGTCGCTCAGCAGGCGGTGGAGCGTGCGGGCGCGCGCGTGCACATCATTGACGTGCGTGACCATATCGGCGGCAACGCCTACTCCTACATGGATGAGGAGACCGGTGCCGAGATCCACAAGTATGGCGCCCACCTGTTCCATACGTCCAACAGGCGCGTGTGGGACTACGTCAACCGTTTCACCACGTTCACCAGCTACGTGCACCGCGTCTACGCCACGCACGACGGCGAGGTCTATCCGCTGCCGATCAACTTGGGCACCATCAACCAGTTCTTCCACGCGCATTACACGCCCGCCCAGGCGCAGGCGCTGATCGCCGGGCAGGCCGGCGAGCTGGCCGGCACCGATCCGGCCAACCTCAACGACAAGGGCATCCAGCTCATCGGTCGCCCGTTGTACGAGGCGTTCATCAAGAGCTACACCGGCAAGCAGTGGCAGACCGATCCCTCCGAGCTGCCGGCGTCGATCATCAAGCGTCTGCCCGTGCGCTTCAACTACGACAACCGCTACTTCAAGGACACGTGGGAGGGTCTGCCCGCGGACGGCTACACGAAGTGGATGGAGCGCATGATCGACGACCCGCGCATCACCGTGTCCCTCAAGACCGATTTCTTCGACGAGACGCAGCCGTACAACAAGAAGGCGCTGCTGGCCGCCGGCGTGCCGGTCGTCTACACCGGCCCGGTCGATCGCTATTTCGACTACGAGCTGGGCGATCTCAAGTGGCGTACGGTGGACTTCAAGGAGGTCCGCTACGACGAAGGGGACCACTATGGGTGCCCGGTGATGAACTTCTCCGATGCGGATGTGCCGTACACGCGCGCCATCGAGTTCAAGAACTTCAACCCGGAGCGTGCTGCCCAGCAGAATCCGGGCAGGACCGTGGTGTGGGAGGAGTACAGCCGTTTCGCCGAGCGTGGCGACGAGCCGTACTATCCGATCAACACCGACGAGGACAAGGCCCTGTACGCCCGCTACGAGGCCAAGGCCGCCGCCGAGCCGAAGGTCGTGTTCGG
Source organism: Bifidobacterium sp. UTBIF-78 (assembly GCF_006408945.1). Classification (NCBI taxonomy): domain Bacteria; kingdom Bacillati; phylum Actinomycetota; class Actinomycetes; order Bifidobacteriales; family Bifidobacteriaceae; genus Bifidobacterium; species Bifidobacterium sp. UTBIF-78. The sequence continues at coordinate 90 of NZ_JFAO01000086.1, read as the reverse complement.
CGGGCGTCTCGGCACGTACAAGTACTACGACATGCACAACGTCATCGACACCGCCCTGACCGCCTACGAGCAGCAGGTCGCACCACTACT
>NZ_JFAO01000085.1:0-1252 GCF_006408945.1 Bifidobacterium sp. UTBIF-78 | reverse complement strand
CACGGAATGCTTATCTCGGAGCAGGCTTCCCGCTTAGATGCTTTCAGCGGTTATCCCTCCCGAACGTAGCCAACCGGCCGTGCCACTGGCGTGACAACCGGCATACCAGAGGTTCGTCCACCCAGGTCCTCTCGTACTATGGGCAGGCCTCCTCAGCATTCCAACGAGCGCAGAGGATAGAGACCAAACTGTCTCACGACGTTCTGAACCCAGCTCGCGTGCCGCTTTAATCGGCGAACAGCCGAACCCTTGGGACCTGCTCCAGCCCCAGGATGCGACGAGCCGACATCGAGGTGCCAAACCATCCCGTCGATATGGACTCTTGGGAATGATCAGCCTGTTATCCCCGGGGTACCTTTTATCCGTTGAGCGATGCCGCGTCCGTACACCGGCACCGGATCACTAGTCCCGACTTTCGTCCCTGCTCGAGCCGTCGCTCTCGCAGTCAAGCTCCCTTGTGCACTTGCACTCGACACCCGATTGCCAACCGGGCTGAGGGAACCTTTGGGCGCCTCCGTTACTCTTTGGGAGGCAACCGCCCCAGTTAAACTACCCGCCAGGCACTGTCCCAGACCAGGATGACTGGTCGTGGTTAGACATCCAATGCGAACAGAGCGGTATTTCACCTTGCGACTCCGCGCGATCTGGCGACCACGCCTCGACGTCTCCCGCCTATGCTACACAATCCACACCGAATGCCAATACCAAGGTATAGTAAAGGTCCCGGGGTCTTTTCGTCCTTCTGCGCTTAACGAGCATCTTTACTCGTACTGCAATTTCGCCGAGCTCCTGGTCGAGACAGTGGGGAAGTCGTTACGCCATTCGTGCAGGTCGGAACTTACCCGACAAGGAATTTCGCTACCTTAGGATGGTTATAGTTACCACCGCCGTTTACCGGGGCTTGAATTCACCGCTTCCGCAAAAGCATGACGGATCCTCTTAACCTTCCGGCACCGGGCAGGCGTCAGTGCATATACAGCGACTTGCGTCTTCGCATGCACCTGTGTTTTTGGTAAACAGTCGCTACCCCCTGGTCTGTGCCACCCCCAACAGCTCCCCAAGCGAGTTGGTTCACCATCGGGGGTCTCCCTTAAACCGAAGGAACGGGAGTGATTTGCCGAGTTCCTTGACCAGGATTCGCTCGATCGCCTTGGTATTCTCTACCTGACCACCAGTGTCGGTTTGGGGTACGGGCGGACTGACGCCCTCACGCCGAAGCTTTTCTCGACGGCCGGGATCACCGGATCCACGC
>NZ_JFAO01000084.1:0-1371 GCF_006408945.1 Bifidobacterium sp. UTBIF-78 | reverse complement strand
ATCCCTCGGGATCCTGTACCCCCCATGGAGAACACGTGGTGGATAGGCCGGACGTGGAAGCCCCGCAAGGGGTGGAGCTGACCGGTACTAACGGGGGAACGGCAACACACACCCCAACCTGGTTGGGGAGCATCGAAGACAACTACTGCGCTTGGATTTCCGGACGGCATGGAGCATCCGGATGACCACAAGACCAATATCGACATCAATCGCGTCCGCTATCCGGTCCCCAACCCATCACGGGAACCATCCCCACGCCCCAAGGGCGTGGACGTCTAATTGAAGATTTGCGGCGGTCATGGCCCAGGAGAGACGCCCGGCATCCATTCCGAACCCGGAAGCTAAGGCCTGGCACGGCGATGGTACTGCATCCGAGAGGATGTGGGAGAGTAGCACACCGCCGCATTCACACGTTACCGAAGACCCCGGAAGGCCCCAGCCTCCCGGGGTCCTCGCATACCAGCGGCAACAGGAGCCCCGACACCATTCGATGCCGGGGCTCCACCCATATGCCCACACTCTCTCCCGACCGGAACACCAACCCCCGCCAGGGCCCCCCGCATACGCGCACACCCCGAAACAACAGCCCGACACGACGACACCCCGCACGGGAACACGACGGACGGCATCCGCCCCCACAGGCGCGGAACACCCGCGCCACGGGCGAGTGCCGGGCCGCAGGCGGACCACGCCCGTTCACGGGCTTTCCGGAACCACCGGACAGGCGTGGTCCGCCCGCGACCCCTCACGGGACACGCGAAACACGCGCGACCGCCCGCCCCGACGCGGATGGCGGCCACACGATGACGACAACCGACCCCCAGACCACGTCCTCCAGCTCCGCAACGGACCGCACACCACACAAAACACAAAACAAAAACCACAACAACAAGAGTTACTCAGGGAATCCCAGCTAAGGGCTATGGGTGCTTTTAGACTGTGGGATGCTATGCATTACTTCACTCCCAAACGTTGCGCCACGTCGAACAAGATTATGTATCACGACAAGGCGCAGGCCCAGCGTGCCGCCGATCAGAGTCTGATCGAGCGCGGCGCCGAGCTGTGGGTGTATCGCTGTGAGTATTGCAATTGCTGGCATCTGACGCATCGTGATCCGCAATCGAGTTACCGTCATGTGCCGTTGAATCAGGAGCTGAAACCGCATAGCCGCAAGAAAGGCTATAAGCCTCGACGCAGGTAACGGAGATATCAGGCAGACGATGTGTTGAGAAATCGGCCGGTGGATGGTCTACCTTAGGCTGCAGTTTCAAAGAACGGAGCCGTGGGGTTACGGGATGTGTGCTGCGACCGTAGGCTTGGCCGAGCGGCCTTGAGCGTGTCGCAGCACACATCCCGTAACCCCACGGCGGT
>NZ_JFAO01000083.1:0-1434 GCF_006408945.1 Bifidobacterium sp. UTBIF-78 | reverse complement strand
GGCTCTTCGCATTTTGGTGTGTAGGTGTGGGTTGTCATAGGTGAGTTTGGATGGTGTGTCTGAAGCCTCCGGTGTGCAGCAGGCTGCGGGTGATGTAGTTGTCGAGGTTGCGGAAGCCGAGGGCGATGCCCCTGAGGGTCTCGAGCCTGCCGTTGATGGCCTCGGTGGGTCCGTTGGCGCCGTGCTCCCGGTCGAAGAACGCGAGGACGTCGCCCATGCGGCGTTTCAGGGTGCGGCCGAGCGTGGCGAGTTCGGGGCATCCGGGCGCGGCCCCCTTGGCGTTGAGCGCTTCGATGAGCTCGGCCATCATGCCGCGTCCCCGTTTGCGGTCTTCCTGCGCGTAGCAGCGGATGATCTTCTGGTAGGTGCCGTGCGCGAGCCGCAATGCATGGTTGGCGGGGTCGTCGAGCAGGCGGGCGGCGCGCTCCCTTTGTTTGCCGGTCCTCAAAGCCTCGGTCTTCAGGAGCACGCGCCTGCCTTTGTACAACGGGTCGTCCTTGGTGCCGCGCCGTCCCGTCCGCTCGCGCTGGAGCCGGCAGCGCACGGCGGTGAGCTTGTCGCCGGCGAGTCTGACGATGTGGAACGGGTCCAGCACCTCCACGGCGTGGGGGATCTCGCGGCGGACGGCCTTCTTGTATCCGGCGAACGCGTCCATCGCGACGGTCCTCACATGGTCGCGGAACGCCTGGGATCGTTCGGCGAGCCACCCGGCGAACGCCTTCTCGCTCCTGCCCTCGACCATGTCCAGGAGCCTGGCCGGCCGGCCGTGCCTCCTGGGGGTCAGGTCGACGATGACGGTCACGTACCTGTTGCCATGCCGGGTGTGCCGCCATACATGCTCGTCCACGCCGACCGTCTCGACCCCGTCCAGCCGCTTCGGGTCATTGACCAGCGTCTCCATGCCTTTCTCCAATACGGCCGCGTTGACCGCCCCCCACGAGCAATGCAGGTCGCGCGCGCACGCCAGGATGCTCTTCGACTTCAACACGACCTCGGCCGCGGCCCACCACACCGCCGCCTCCGTCAGCCGCCTGCCCTCCGGGGCGACGCGGGTCAGATCATCCGTCCACGAGCGCGCGCACGGCATGCACTCGTATCGCCGCACCCGCACCATCAGATGCACGGCGTGCTGGCCGACCGGCGTGTGCGCCAACCGGCGGAGCCACGAGGAGCGGATCCGTCCGGCGTCACCGCACCGCGCGCAGTGGCGTGCCGTGTCGTCCCCGGGCTCGCAGCCGATCAGCCACACACCGGCACGCGAGCCCGCCTTCTCGTGCCGCTGCCAGACGGGATTCAACCCCAGCCTGTCGAGGCCGAGCAGGACACGACCATCAAACGCGCTAGACTCGATGGCAAGCCGCGCGGTTTTCTTCATTTTTTCTTTCACACAACGAATGAAACCGCACGGCCCTTACACACCAAAATCGGAAGAGC
>NZ_JFAO01000082.1:0-1184 GCF_006408945.1 Bifidobacterium sp. UTBIF-78 | reverse complement strand
GGCTCTTCGGGTGTTTGTGTGGGCGTGAGTCAGTGGTTGTTCCTACTGGTTATTGGTGTCCGGGGAGTGTGAGGTCGAGTCCGCCGCATTTGAGCATGACGAGGGCGATGAGGTTGTCGAGGTTGCGGTAGCCGTAGCCGATCTTGATGGTGGTCTTGATCTTGTTGTTCACGGCCTCCAGCCTGGCGTTGGACAGTCCGGAACGGATGGTCCGCACGATGTCCTCGCAGCGCCTGCCGATCTTCTCGCCGAGTCCGGTGAACGGGTCGATGCCGCTCGAGGCGGCCTTGCCGCTCCATCGCAGGAGCAGGACGCGGGCCTCGTCGGCCGGCTGCCGGAGGATCATGCGCAGTTCCTCCTTGAGCTTGTACGCCCTCCAGAGGGTCCCGTTCGTGCCGGCGATGTACTCCAGCCGGGCCTTCTGCCCGGCGGTCAGGTCGCTCTCGTTCTTCAGCAGGGCCCAGCGCGCGCCCTTGATCGGGTCCTTCGCGCCTTTCCTGGCCTCGCCAGTTCTCCGCGCTTCACGCCAGACCATGGTGCGTACCTTGTCGAGCGCGTCGGTGGCCCAGCTGACGATGTGGAACCCGTCGAGGATGCGCTCCGCCTGCGGGCAGAACTCCCCGACGCACGAGTCGATCCACCTGGCCCCGTCGCCGGTGACGACCCGGATGGACGCGCGCTGCGCCTCGGTGAGCGTCTCGAAGAACAGGCGGAAGACGCCCTCGCCGTGGCCCTCGTGCATCCATACGACCCTGCCGCGGTCGTGGTCGACGACCACGGTCATGTACCTGTGGCCCTTCCTGTAGCTGGTCTCGTCCACGCCGATGGAGCGCAGCCCGTCGAACAGGCCTCCGCCCTGTTCGGCCCGCAGGTCGTCGGCGACCCTCTTGCACACGGGGCCCACGCTCTTCCAGTCGATGCGCATCAGCGCCGACACGGCGCTTCTGGGCGCGTGCACGCTCAACCAGGCGACCTGCTGCTCGAAGTCGCGTGTGTACGCGCTCTTCCTGCGCGCCCACGGCACCATCGCGACCGTCACCCCGTGCTCGCGGCACGCGACGCGCGGCGGCGCGTACTCCAGCAGGAGCCTGGCGCACCCGAGGTCGAGGTGACGCCAGCGTCGCGTGCCCAGCCAGTCGTACGGACGGCCGTGCCTGCCGCACTTCGCGCACCGGTCCATGTCG
>NZ_JFAO01000081.1:0-1457 GCF_006408945.1 Bifidobacterium sp. UTBIF-78 | reverse complement strand
GGCTCTTCGGGTGTTTGTGTGGGTGTGGATCATTGGTCCGGCCTGCTGGCTATTGGCGTCCGGGGAGTTGTAGGTCGAGTCCTCCGCATTTGAGCATGACGAGGCTGATGAGGTTGTCGAGGTTGCGGTAGCCGTAGCCGATCTTGATGGTGGTCTTGATCTTGTTGTTGATGGCCTCGAGTCTGGCGTTGGACAGTCCGGAACGGATGGTTGCGAGGATGTCGAAGTGGCGTCTGGCGATCTTCTCTCCGAGAGGGACGAATCCCGGGATGCCGGACAGGAACGCGTCCGCGGCCCATTGGCGCAGCAGGGGCGCGGCCTCGTCCGTCGTCTGCTTGAGGATCATCCTGAGGCGTTCCTTGAGCTTGTACGCCTCCCAGAGGGTCTCGTTGGTGTTGGCGACGCATTCCAATTGGGCCTTCTGCCCGGCGGTCAGGTCGTTCTCGTTCTTCAGCAGGGCCCATCTGGCGCCCTTGACCGGATCCTTCGCGCCCTTTTTGGCGACGCCTTGCTTCCGGGCCTCGCGCCATGCGGCGGTGCGGACCTTGTCGAGCGCGTCGGTCGCCCAGGAGACGATGTGGAACCCGTCGAGGATGCGTTCGGCCTGCGGGCACCAGCGGAACGCGCACTCGTCGATCCACCGGGCCCCGTCGCCGGTGATCACCCGGATGGAGGCGCGCTGCGCCTCGGTGAGCGTCCGGAAGAACAGGTCGAAGACCTTCTCGCCATGCCCCTCGTGCATCCAGACCACGCGCCCGCGGTCGTGGTCGACGACCACGGTCATGTACCTGTGGCCCTTGCGGTAGCTGGTCTCGTCCACGCCGATGGAACGCAGACCGTCGAACAGGCCCGCCCCCTGTTCGGCCCGCAGGTCGTCGGCGACCCTCTTGCACACGGGGCCCACGCTCTTCCAGTCGATGCGCATCAGCGCCGACACGGCGCTTCTGGGCGCGTGCACGCTCAGCCACGCGACCTGCTGCTCGAAGTCGCGCGTGTACGCGCTCTTCCTGCGCGCCCACGGCGCCATCGCGACCGTCACCCCGTGCTCGCGGCACATGACGCGCGGCGGCGCGTACTCCAACAACATGCGCGCGCACCCGAGGTCGAGGTGGCGCCAACGCCGCACGCCCAACCGGTCGTACGGCCGGCCATGCCCGCCGCACCTCGCGCACCGGTCCATATCATGCGCGTACGGGCGCACCGGCACGATGACGACGGTCCCGCCATGCGGGTCGTCCTCGACACGGGGCGTGGAGACCACGACGTTGGCGGGCAGGTGCAGCATGCGCTTGAGCGCGCCGGCTGATATGGTTGGCACAGGCGTTCCCTTGTTCCGGTTTACTTTCTTGGCGGAAACAAACCATACAGGAGAACGCCCCTCTCATACCCCACACACGAAAAAGCCCCGGCAAAGACGCCGAGGCACAACACCCCACCACACAAACTGGCGAAGGCTC
>NZ_JFAO01000080.1:0-1681 GCF_006408945.1 Bifidobacterium sp. UTBIF-78 | reverse complement strand
GGGGGTGGTGCCGTTTTCTTGGACTGTGATCCAAGGAGGAGACGGCCATGGCGAGGTACAGCAAGGAGCAGCGTCGGCGTGCGGTTGAGTTGTATGTGCGGTACGAGTGTTGCGCTGCGGATGTGATCCGCGAGCTGGGTTATCCCAGTCGTGAGGCGTTGCGCATGTGGCACCATGACTGGCTCGAGGAGCAGAGGACTGGGGTGCCGTCGAGTCGTGGGGAGCGGTATGCGCGCTACACGGCGGAGCAGAAGCGGGCGGCGGTGGATCATTATCTGACGCACGGGCGGCGGGCGAGCCGCACGATCCGCCGGTTGGGGTATCCGAGCAAGACGCTGCTGGCCGCGTGGATCGACGAGCTCGCGCCGGGCGAACGCCGTCTGCGCCATGGGCCCATACCCGAGGAGCTCAAGCGCGAGGCCGTGCTACGGGTCGCATCCGGCGAGATGAGGTCGCGCCAGGCGGCGGAAGAACTGGGCGTGGATTCATCGGTCGTGAGAAACTGGAAGCGGCAATTGCTCGGCGAGACGGAAGGGGCCGCGGTGGCGAAGGGCGAACCGGAACGCGAGGATGCCGTTCCACAGACGGATCCTGATGCGCTGCGCGGCGAGATCGCCGCGCTGAACGCCGATCTGGAGCGATTGCGCGCCGAATACCGGGCGATGGAGATCAGGCTGGCGATCATGAAGGGATCGGCGGAACTGGTGGGAAAAGAGCCGGGCGCAGACCCGGACAACCTGACAAGCCGGGAAAAGACGATCCTGATCAGAAAGGTCAGTGAGGATCTGGGCGTCAACGCCGAGAGCCTGCTGGGCGAGGTCGGCATCGCTCGCAGTACCTATTATTACCAGCTCAAGGCCATGAACCGCCCCGACAAGGACATGGGACTGCTGGACCTGATCCGCGAGACGTTCGAGAACAGCAAACGCCGCTACGGGTACAAGCGCGTGCACCTCGAGCTGCGGAGCGCGGGCATCGTCGTCTCCGCAAAACGCGTCATGCGCCTGATGACGGCCCACGGGCTCGTGCCCGTGTTCAAGAGCGCGAAGCGCTACTCCTCGTACAAGGGCGAGATCGGCGGCGCGCCCGCCAACCTCGTCAACCGCGACTTCCATGCCGCGAACCCGAACGAGCTGTGGGTCACGGACATCACCGAGTTCAGGATCCCGGCGGGCAAGGTGTACCTGTCGCCGGTCATCGACTGCTACGACGGCATGCCGGTCTCCTGGACGATCGGCACGAGCCCCAACGCCGCATTGGCCAACGGGATGCTCGGGGATGCGTGCGCCACGCTCAGGCCCGGCGAGACGCCGATCATCCACTCGGACCGGGGATGCCACTACCGGTGGGACGAATGGATCCGCATCTGCGAGGAGCACGGCCTGACTCGGTCGATGAGCGCGAAGGGCTGCAGTCCGGACAACGCGGCCGCCGAGGGGTTCTTCGGCCGGCTCAAGCAGGAGTTCTTCCACAAGCGAGGCTTCCAAGGTGTCTCGATCGACGAGTTCATCACGTTGCTGGACGAGTACATGGTCTGGTACAGGGACAAGCGCATCAAGACCGAATACGGAATGAGCATCATGGACAAACGCATCGAACTTGGGCTCGTCGCCTGAACGCGCGTGCTATCGTTGCGAACGACTATTCAGACAACGAAGTCCAAGAAAACGTCACCACCCCC
>NZ_JFAO01000079.1:0-3951 GCF_006408945.1 Bifidobacterium sp. UTBIF-78 | reverse complement strand
ATCGTTGGATTGGAGTGATTCGGGTTCGATGACCGGAGGCATGGTTTCTCATGCGCGGGGACCTCGGGCGTTGTAATGACGGTGATTCCGGGAAGGACGTCATCGGCCTGATTCGGCAGGACGCGTACGACTACGAGACGAAGCTCGCGGCGGTGCGCGACCACGTGGAGCATGGCCTGACGAAGGCCGAGGTCATGGCCCGGTACGGGGTCTCGAGCGTCACGGCGTTCGAGCGCTGGTGCCGCGAGTACCGTGTGGGCGGCTTCTCGAGGAGGAGAACGCGTATCTGCGGGCGAGGGTCGCGTATCTGGGGAAAGCCCGCGCCCTGCCGGCGTCGGAGTCGCCAACCGGGAGCGGTCGGTGATCGTCTCGGCGCTGGCGGGGCTTGGACACCGGCTTGCGCATCTGCTGAGGGCGGCCGGGCTGGCGAGGAGCGCGTACTACCATCCTCTGTCCCGTCCCGTGTCGGTCACCCGGCCGGACATCGAGCCGATGGCCGCCGAGATCCTCCGCCGACCTCGCCCAGCAGCGGCGCCTGCTTGCCATGTTCGAAAGCCGTCTGCCCGGGGACGCGGAGCCGATCCTGCACTCGGACATGGGATGGCAGTACCGGCATGACTGGTGGCGGAGCAGGCTCGCGGAGCTGAACATACGCCGGTCCATGAGCAGGAAGGGCAACTGCATCGGCAACGCCGCCACCGAGCAGGTGTTCGGCCACCTCAAGGACGAGCACTACACCGGACAGGAGTTCGCCTCCTACGAGGAATTCAAAGCCGGCCTGGACGCGTACATCACCCACTGGAACACCAGATGACGCCAGAAACGACTGAAGGGACACGCCCCGGAGGAATTCCGGCGCATGTTCCCCGCAGCCTGATCAGGTACCCTTAGTAAACCACGTCCAACAATCAGGGCGCAGTTCATTGTTCAGGGGCCTAATTCAACTTGACACGCTATTGAACGGGTCTGGCGTGGTACCGTGTGGCCCGTCCCGTCCCGCGTTTCTCCACGACGCCCTCCGCGGTCAGCGAGGACAGCAGCTTGCCGGCGCCGGAGCGCGCGAGCCCGGTCCTGTCCTGTAGCTCCGCGCGGGAGACTCCCTCCGGACGCGCGGCTAGGCCGAGCGCCATCCGACGATTCGAAAGCGGGGTGGAGGCCGGTTCCTCGGCGGGAGCGGCCGGCCTGCCGTCCCGCGGCCGGGCGCTGGGGTTGTGCGAGGGCAGTGTGAGCTTGAACGCGTTGTCGCTGACCTCGAACCCCGGCCGGACGGGGGCGTCCCGGTAGTCGTCGAGGATCTTGGGGATGCCCGTGCCGTACGCCTCGACCCAGCGCAGCCGGTACAGGATCGCCGCGAGACCGGGATTGCGCTGCAGGGACACGCCGAGCATCATATCGCCCCTGGTCATGCCGCGCGGCAGACCGCCGAAGTTCACCAGCTCCATCCGGTCGTCGAACACGCTCACCAGGGCCGGGCCGGTGAGCGAGTAGTCGCGGTGCACCACGAGATTGAGCAACGCCTCGCGCACCACCGCGGGACTGTAGTCGCGCCGGTCGTGCCGGCGTAGCGACCCGTCGAACGTGGAACGGGTCGAGTTGAACCGGTTGACGTACTCGGCCACCCCCTGGAACTGCGAGAACAGGGAGCCGGAGAACTCCTCGCGGCTGGTGAACGTGAGCTTGTCCGTCCCCTCGAACACCGCGGCCTTAATCGAGGCCGTGCACTGGTCCGACAGCAGCCACGCTAGATTCGTGTACAGGCCGTCGCTGTCGACCAGCCCCAGGGACCGTCTCTCCCCGTCGCCGAACGGGATCCCGGCCTCGTCGAACGCGCCGCCGGCGGCGTCGAACGTGAGCGACTGGTCCACGCTCGCGGCCCGCTCGAACGGCACTCGCGACGTGCCACGCAGCATCTCCAGAATCGCCGGCTCGGACGCGGGTATGGACCCCGCCCCCAGGCGAATGTACACGCCCGACGGACGAGGACCCCTGTCACGCAGATAGTACGGCCGGTCCGTGCCGGGCTTGACATCGACGATTACGACCGGCATGCCCGAACGCTCGCCGGAACGGATATCCACAAAACGGGCCAGATCCGGGCTGATCCCGCTGCTGATCGCCTGCATGGCCCGCAGCATGCACTCGTCCACGTCCCCCACACCCGCCGGCGTGCCATCGTCGTCGACCCCGATTACGATCCTGCCGCCGTCCGAGTTCGCGAACGCCACAACGGTCTTCTTCGCACTGTCGTTCCAATCCCGCTTGAACTCCAGACGCTGCCCCTCGCGCTCCATGGTCGCACCCCCCAGCGCAGCTTCTTCCATCTCCCACTTTTCTTCCACTTTCCTGCCACCTCCCGTTTTCTACCATTTTTCTACCACTGAGGGGAGAAAAGTAGGAGAAAACAGCAGTGGCAAGACACCCCGATACACCACAAACCGGCGACGGGCCGCATATCCGATTCACCTCCCGCCGTTTCCTGTGTCCCTAGAAGAAAGGTTCCTGACTATGACAGGAAACAACAAGGTTTGGCGCGCGCCGCTCGCCGGCCTCGCCTCGGTCGCGATGATCGCGACCATGGGCGTGGCCGCCAGCACCGCGAACGCGTTGGATTCTGACGCCGTCACCTCGGCGTTCGATACCGTGGGTAACGCCACGGTGAAGGTGTACAACGCCGATTACCCGTACAACGTGGATGGTGGTTCCACCGCTATTGATGATGCCATTAAGGCGTATGGCTACGAGGAGCCCATGATTTTCAGCGCCAAGTACGGTGAGTCTCTGGACGCCGATGACTTGGAAGCGGGAGCGCCTGGCGCCGGCATTGCGGATCATAAGGTTCTGGATTACCTGTCCTATGATCAGGCCGGCAAGAACAAGGCTACGGTTCCGTATGTGGTGACGGGCGACGTGAAGCTGTACGCGCATTACAAGGATTCCGTCACAGTGACCTTCGACACCAACGAGAACGGCTATGCCGACTCGAGCGACCCGAAGGTTCAGGTGGCCAAGGGCTCGAAACTGACCTACGCCGACTACGTCAAGGTGTTTGGTTTTGATGCCGTGGGCGCTCCGAACGAGCTGGCCGCTCCTGCCGGCCAGCAGTTCGCCGGTTGGACGCTGACCCCGTCCGCCTCCGGCAAGGGCACCAGCGACCTGTACAACGGCGCTGCGATCACCGCTAACACGGTCCTGTACCCGCGTTTCGACTCCGGCACGAACCTGGCCACGGTCCGCTTCCAGGAGCAGGGCAACCAGGGTAACGTCATCACCCGTTACACGCTGGTCGATTCCCCGTTCCAGGAGTTCCGCGCCCCGCTGGACTGGACGAAGTCCTTCTCCGATGCCGCGTTCGCGGGCTGGACCGTGGACGGTGCGAAGTACGACTTCACGACGCCGGTCAAGAACGTGCCGGGCAGCGCTCTGTCTGACGTGGATCTGAAGATTATCGCGTCCAAGTCCAACAGCCTGAAGAACGTGAAGGTCAAGTACATCTTCAACACGGGCGACGCGGATCTGCGCACGGCCGACGACTACACGACCACCACGGACCAGAAGGTCAAGGAGCCGGTCAACCCGGTCAAGGCCGGCTACGTGTTCACCGGCTGGTACACCGAGCCGACCGCCACTGGTGTCGTGAGCAACAAGTTCAACTTCGACACGGCCATCGATCAGCAGCCCGGTCTCCTGTCCAATGGCACCCTGACCCTGTACGCCGGCTGGAACAAGGTGAACGCCGCTAAGCTGGTGTTCAACCTCGGCTACACCGACTCCGACTTCCTCGACGCCGCGGGCAAGTCCGCAGCGCAGCAGGTGCTGTACGTGTACGCTGGCTCCAAGGTCGACCTGCCGGCCGGTCTGGAGGAATACTCCCAGACCGCGGCCCAGAAGGACGCTTTGAAGGGCGAGTTCACCGCGAAGACGCTGAAGGGCTGGTACGAGGGCAACGACCCG
>NZ_JFAO01000078.1:0-4159 GCF_006408945.1 Bifidobacterium sp. UTBIF-78 | reverse complement strand
CATAGGACCACCCCAAAACCTGCTTCGCGGGTGCCGACGCGGATACAAGATAGAAGCAAGAACGAAAGGGCTATGTAATGCGTAAGTCCCTCCGCCGGTGAAGGCGGAGGGACTTACGCATTGGGTGTATTGCATGTAATCACCGTCAGAACGCCGCCGGTGATTACATGCGGTTTACTCTGGAATCACTCCTCGACGAACTTGAGGAAGGCGTCAACCTCGGCGGAGAGCTTGGCCTTGTCGTCGTCGGATAGGACCAGCTTGCCGGTGCCCCAGGATTCAGCCGGCAGGGCCACGCCCACCTGCTCGGCCTCAGGCAGCAGCTCGGCCTTGTTGAAGCCCAGAACCTCGTTGAGCTTGGCGCGGGTGCCGGCGCCGGCGGACTGGCCGGCAACGGCGGACAGTGCGACCTTCTTACCGGCCAGCACGGTGACGGGGTCGGCCGGGAACGGCTCGAGCGGACGGGACAGCCAGTCCAGCAGGTTCTTCAGCACGCCCGGGTAGCTGTAGTTGTACTCCGGGGAGAAGATCCACACGCCATCGGCCTCGGTGACGGCCTTGCGCGCCTCGGCCACGGCGGCCGGCGGGTTCGGGAACTCCTCATCCTGGTTGAAGAACGGCACGTCGGCGTAGTTCAGGAACTTCACCTCGGCGCGGTCGCCGATGAGGGCCTTGGCCTCCTCGGCCAGCTGGGCGTTGAAGCCGTTCTTGTGCAGGCTGCCCACGATGAACAGAAGCTGGGTCATGATATCCCCCTTAATATACGTATTGCGTTGTGATTTGTTCCGGTCGCGCGACGACCGTGACAAACCGCCTTCGTTACGCCATTATTGTGCGGTCTCCTCGCCGACATGCTTCACCTTGAGTGAAGATTGGCGGAATTCCGCGGCGGCGTACAGTTAGTGCTGTATCTTTTGATTGATACAGAATGATGACGGGAATCAGCCTCGGCGCATGGAAACGGCTGCGGGGCCGAGCCTGTGGAGGGGGCGACCGCAATGACTGCCACAGATATTAGCGCAACCGCATACATGACGTCCGCGATGGGCTCGGATATTGACGGATCGACCGGCATCGTGGCGCATTTCACCGGGCTGATTCGCGCCGGCGAGTTGCCGGCCGGAGCCGAGATGCCGTCGATTCGAGGTCTGGCGGGCGATCTGGGCGTGGCGCCGGGCACGGTTCGTCGGGCGTACGGGGAGCTTGAATCACAGGGGCTGATTGTGACGAGTCCGGGGCGTCCTTCGCGCGTCGCGGAACGTGAGCAGGCGCCTTGCGAGGTGCTGGCAGCGGTTCAGGTGCTGGTGTCCGCCGCGCGCCGGCAGGGGTTGAATCGCAGCGAGGTGCAGGATGTGATTGGTGCGATGTGGGATTTGCCCGAGCCGGAATTGTAGAGGACTTGTGAATAACCACGGATGCCATGGGGGAAAAGTCGTGCTTGTCGGGGTGGTTGTGCCGAAATGATGACTGGGCAAAAACCGCGGAATTCCGCCGAGACACGCGGGAAGATGCATTTTCCTCGAAAAGCGCGTATCTTATTCACCTGTTGCTTGTTGCAAAGCACATGCGGACATAGCTTAGTTGGTAAAGCGCAACCTTGCCAAGGTTGAGACCGCGGGTTCGAGTCCCGTTGTCCGCTCTCGGAAGGCCGTCGGATTCGGCCGGATGACTGACCCGGGCGGTTGGCGCAGAGGTAGCGCACTTCCCTGACACGGAAGGGGTCACAAGTTCGAATCTTGTATCGCCCACTCGAGGGGCGGTGGCTAGCTGCTGGTCCTTGGCTTATCGGGCGATTGGCGCAGCGGCTAGCGCACTTCGTTCACACCGAAGGGGTCGTAGGTTCGATTCCTACATCGCCCACCCTTCATTCTCCCGCCAAGTTCGGCGGGATTTTTGTTTTCCGGCTGCGAACTGCGGGATTGAACTGCGGGATGTTGCGCTGAATTTGGTCTGCCCTCCACCTCCGGTGAATCCAGAACGGGCCACTTAAGTTTGTCCCATACGAAGCCACTTATCGTGAGGGAGGCTTAGGGTCTGGCATTCCGCGTCAATAATTCGTTAACGAATTCTCTACCCCCTCAGACCCGCTTCGCGGGCCAGCTCGTCCTGCGGATTGAGAACGTGCTTCGCGCGTGTTCTGCTGGCTCGCCTGTCGGCTCGGACGTTGCCTACAAACAGCTCCGCTGGTTGCTTCACGGCAACGCCCTAACAATGGGAGCCATAAAAAATATTCAACGAATTTTTAGCGCAGGACACTGACCGCAGTGTCGGTGTATCGGAACCTACAATCCGCGCTGCTTGAGCGCCGCGACGATTTGCACATAGAACTCGCGCACGTCGAATCCGGGGATGTTCTCGCGGTTGAGATCGATCATATCGGCGTGCGATATGCCGCGTACGCCGTTCGGCTCCAGCCAGGTGAACCGTTCTCCCCAAGGGAATGACGGCTGGGCGACGAGTCCGTCATTCGGCCCGTCGAACCATTTGACCAGCGGGTAGGTGAAGTTGAGCGGGAACTTGCCGGTGGTGGCATGGGCGAGCTTCGAGCCGACGCTTTGGCATACGATGCCGGCGAACGGGCTGGTGCGGGGGACTGGGCTCGCCGGGGAAGCGGGTGTGGCAGTCATGCCTGCGCGGGTATACGATTGCCGCGACTGACTTACCGCGTCGGAAGGGACCGCCCATGGGCCGGAGGCTTGGCTGAGGTGCTCGTTCACGGCAATCGGAGACGGCTCAGCGGGCGCATCGCTGGTGTGCTGGGCCGATACGCCGCTTGCTGTCCCGCCCGGCACACCACCGGCCGTCACGATTGGCGCGCCGCCCGTTGTCCTGCCTGATACACTGCCCGCCGTCGTTCCAAGCGCACTGCCCGCTGATCCCCGTTGCCAAAGCCCGTTCAACTGGTCCCAATCGCCGATTTCGGCGTTGAGCCGTGCGCAACCTGCCTGGGTCAGATCGTGAACCGCAGCCATGAAGTCAGGGTGCGCGTCACCGAGCCGGGAGGCGGCCGCGTTGTAGGTGGCCGCCACCTTGGACTGCGCGCCGGCTGGAATGTTGGTCAGCAGGTAATCTGCGAATCCGCAGCCGCGATGCGGCGTGTTGACGGTGGTCAGTGAGGCCACATACGGCGCCGCGCCGCAACGGGCGATGGCATAGCGCATGTCCAGCCCGCCCTTGGAGTGCGCGATGACGTTCACCTTGCCACAGCCGGTCATTTCGACGATGCGCCGGATGCGCGCGGTCAGCTCTCGCGCGGCGTCCGGCACCGATGCTGCGGACTGATGCTCGCCGTAATAGATTGTCGCGCCGTTGCGTTGCAGTTCGGCGGGAACGCGGCCCCAATAGTTGAGCGCCTGCGTGTCGCGGAAGAAGACGCCATGCACCAGCAACACGGGGTAGCGTGTGGCGCAGATGCGTGCGCCCGCGCGAGACCGGTCCAGTCGCTCCTTTGCCGTCTCGAATCGCACCTCCTCGCCGACCGTGCGGATGATGAGGTTGAGCGCGATGAGGTTCGCAATCGGAATCCACCCGCACAGGATGCCGATAACCCGGATTTTGAGTCCCAGCTGCACGGATGTGACGTACACGGTGATGATGCCGATCCAGAAAATGATCGATTCGATGAGCATCACGCCCGCCAGCGCGGCGGCCCACACTGGCCATGCCTCGCCCCACGCCGCAGGCCACCCGTAGGCGAGCATGGTGACGAGCGACAGTATCAGACCGATGGTGGCTGCGAGCGTGGTCCACCAGAATATCCGCAACATGATGACGCCGAACCGGCATGCGGTGATGCGATTGGTCATAAGGCCCCCTAGCTTGCTGACCGTTTCATCCGTCTCCAGTTTATCCGCGTTGCCTGCGTGCGTGCCCGCGTGCGTCTCGCGCGGGCCGGTGGGATGTGCGGTGGGATGAGCGGAGCGGTGCCCAAAAACGGGGTCGAGCGTCCCGCGCCAGAAATCTGTTGACGAATCGGCTGCCCTCAGCCCCGCTTCGCGGCCAGCCTTCCTGACAGGGGAGGGCAAAACCTAATGCTCTGTTAAACCAGAATTGACATGGATTAATCAACGAAAGTTCTGAAGGGGCCGATTCCCTAGAGAAACCAACCCCACCAATTTGCCTCTTATGTCAAAGCTGGTTTAACAGAGCCTATATTAGG
>NZ_JFAO01000077.1:0-4996 GCF_006408945.1 Bifidobacterium sp. UTBIF-78 | reverse complement strand
TGTTTTGTCGACCGTTCGTTCGTTGACCGGTCTCACGGTTCCCCAGTCTACCCTGCGTCCCGAGTACTTCCCGAAGACACGCTGGACATTCGCCGGGGATACGTCGCATTGTCCGCCAAAGGCGAACAGCGGCGCCATAAGCCGGCATGCCACCGCGTCCCATGCCGCGGAAGGATTACAATACCTCGCAGTTGGGGGCATTGTGGAACACCAGTTGGAACATATCAGAGAATGAGGTGGACATGGCAAATGGCAAGGCTATGACGGTCGCGGAAATGGTGTCGCTGTTCCTGGACCCCGCGACGCCGGTGCGCGTGGACGCGTTCGACGGATCGCACTTCGGTCCGGCAAGCGCCGATCTCAACGTCAGGATCACTAGCCCGAACTGCATGTATCAGCTGCTGACGCACCCGAACGAAATCGGCATCGTGCGCGCCTACGTGCTCGGCGACTTCGACGTGGTCGGCATCGATTACGCCGACCCGTACCCGGCGCTGCGCAAGCTGATCTCCCTGGCCAAGTACGTCAAGCCCATCACGCCGGTGGCGGTGGCCCGCGTATCCGCCGGCATCCTGAGCCACGGATTCCGCAAGCCGCCGGTCCCCGCCACCGAAGGCCCGAGCAAGTTCGACCGCATCAAGCGCGGCCTGCTCCCCCACACCGAGAAGGCCGATTCCGAGACGGTGAGCTTCCACTACGACATGTCGAACGAATTCTATGCAGACTTCCTCGGCCCCTCGATGACCTACACCTGCGCGGTGTTCGACAACGAGAACATGAGCCTTGAGGATGCGCAGGCCAACAAGCTGAGGCTGATTCTCGACAAGCTCGGACTCAAGCCCGGCGAGCGTCTGCTCGACATCGGCTGCGGCTGGGGTTCGATGGTCATCACCGCCGCCCGCCGCGGCATCAAGGCGCTCGGCGTCACGCTCTCCAAGGAGCAGGCCGAGTACGCAAACGAATGGATCGCGCGCGAGGGTCTGCAAGACCTCGCCGAAGTGCGCGTGCAGGACTACCGCGAGGTGCCGGAGCACGACTTCGACGGCATCTGCTCGATCGGCATGATGGAGCATGTGGGCGTGAAGAACTACCAGAGCTACTTCGAGGAGATGTTCCGTCTTCTGAAGCCGATGGGACGTCTGCTCAACCACCAGATCACCATCAGCCACGACAAGCCCGACGGCAAGCCCGGCACCGACGAATTCCTCGACCGCTACATTTTCCCGGACGGTGACCTCGGCACGCCCGGCTTCATCGAGACCTGCATCCACGACGCCGGTTTCAACGTGGTGCATCAGGAGAATCTGCGCCAGCACTATGCGCTGACCCTGCACCACTGGAACGCGAATCTGGCGGAACACTGGGATGACGCGGTCAAGCAGGTGGGCTTCGAACGCGCCAAGGTGTGGGGCCTGTACATGGCCGCATGCGCGCTGAACTTCGAGCTCGACGGCATCCAGATCCACCAGTTCCTTGCCGTGCGCCCCGACCGCGTCGGTCACCCGGATGGCAAGTGGTATCCGCTGCGCCCGTGGTGGAAGGCGTGAGCGCCCACTGACCGGGCTTCGGGTCGGAGATTGCGCTGACCGCAATCTCCGACCGCAATCAGGACAAGACAATCGAAGCCCTGATGACGGTTGGCGGACGCACCGTACGTGACACAGTCACGGCCATTCGGCCGAGGCAACGGTCACGCACGGTGCGTCCGCCACCCGTCGTCGTATCGGGCATCTCCCGCGAGTGCCTTTTCATCTGAATTCGGATGTATTGGGGACCTATGGGAACTTACGTACATTCGTACACAATAATGTCGCCGCATGGCCACGTCACTGCCCATGGTTTGCGATACTTGCAGCTATGAGCAGTATCACCAGCACGGTCAGCACCCCGAACGGCGCGGCGAACTACGATCGCACCGTCGTCGCCTGTTTCATCGGATACGTCACGCAGGCGGTCATCAATAACTTCATGCCGCTGCTGTTCGTCACCTTCGCAGCGATGTTCGGCATCAGCATGGCGCGGCTTTCGGCGCTCATCACCGTCAATTTCATCACCCAGCTCATCGTGGATGTGCTTGCCGGACGATTCGTGGACCGCATCGGATACAAGCCCTGCATCATCGCCGCCCACGTTGCCGCATTGGCTGGCCTGCTGGTGCTGGGTCTCGTGCCGACCCATGTGGCGGACCCGTATCCCGCGATCCTCGCCGCCATCATCCTGTATGCGCTGGGCGGCGGACTGATCGAGGTGATGGTCTCCCCCATCGTCGAGGCATGCCCAAGCGAGCACAAGGCCAAGGCGATGAGTCTGCTGCATTCGTTCTACTGCTGGGGGCAGCTCGGCACCGTCGTGATCTCCACACTGTTCCTGTTCGCCTTCGGCACCGGCTCGTGGCCGGTGCTGGCGTGCCTGTGGGGCGTGGTGCCGATCGCCGGCATCGTGATGTTCGCCGGTGCCCCGATGCCGCGCATCGTACCCGAAGGCACCGCGACCATGAGGTTCGTCGATCTGGCCCGCCGCCCGGTGTTTTATCTCATGTTCCTCATGATGCTCTGCGCGGGCGCCGCGGAACAAGGTATGAGCCAGTGGGCCAGCACTTTCGCGGAATCGGGTCTGGGCGTGACCAAGGTGGTGGGCGATCTGGCCGGCCCCGCCGCGTTCGCACTGATGATGGGGCTGGCGCGCACCATCTACGGCGTGCTCGGCCACCGTCTCAACCTCACCGTGTTCATCGCCGGCAGCTCGGTGCTGTGCGTGGCCATGTACCTGACCGCAGCGCTCTCGCCTTCGCCGGTTTTGGGATTGGCGGCCTGCGCCATTACGGGATTCTCGGTGGGCATCATGTGGCCCGGCACATTCTCGATGGCCGCGGACGCCATGCCCGGCGGCGGCACGCTCATGTTCGCACTGCTCGCCGTCGCCGGCGATCTGGGCTGTGCAGGAGGCCCCGCCGTGGTCGGATTCATCGCCTCCGCCCACGGCGATAGCCTCCAGACCGGGCTGCTGTTCGGCTCCGTCTTCGCCGCGGTGCTGCTGGTTTGCGTATTCGTCGTGCGGCGGAATGCGTCGGCACGGAGAGTGGAGCCACGCAGCTAGTGGTCTGCATTATTATTCGTTAGCAAATTCACTACCCCTCAGACCCACTTCACTGCCGGCCAGCTCGTCCTGCAATTTCGGACGCACTCCGCGCGCAGCTGATTGGCTCGCCTGTCGGCTTGCCCGTTGTCTACAAACAGCTCCGCTGTCTGCTTCACGGCAACGTCCTAACAAGGGGAGCCAAAATATAATCAACGAATTAATGGCGCGGCATACTAGCGGCCTGTGTCATTATTCATTAGCAAATTCACTACCCCTCAGGCCCCGCTTCGCGGGCCAGCTCCCCTAACAAGGGGAGCCAAAAATATAATTACAAATTTCTGACGCAAGATACCAGTGGTCTGTGTCAGAAGTTCGTGATTATAACGTTGCCGTGAAGCAAAACACAGAAGCTGCATGCAGTCAACGCGCAAGCCGACAGACGAACCAGTCGGCCGCATCCACATTCGCGGGATGAACGCCATTTTGGCTCCCCTTGTCAGGACGTTGCCGTGAAGCAGACAGCAAAACTGCATGTAGGGCAACGTTCAAGCCGACAGCCGAACCAGCAGGCTGCGCACGGAGTGCGTCCGTAATTGCAGGACGAGCTGGCCGGCGGCGAAGTGGGCTTGAGCTGCAGCGAATTCATCAATGAATTGTTGATGAGGGACACCAGCGGCATCGCCGCTTTGTGCTATCTGCTTTGCAAGGGGTACATCAGACCATCTGCGGTCACGTATCTGCCTTGCAAGGGGTACCTAAACAGCGATACCCCAAGTATCGACCTTGCAATTTCAACCCTCATAGTCGCCGTCCCGATATTCAGGTACCCCTCGCAAAGCAGATACATAACCGCACACGCGACAAAGTACCCCTCACAACCGAGATACCCATTTACCATGTTTGGCGGGCCCCGGCAGTCGGGACTGTGCTAGTCGTGCGGATTCTGGTTTCTTGCGCTGCTGCGCTGGCATGGTTTAAATCCGCACGATTCCAAGCAGTACTGCTCGGAGGACTGAGTCTGCCACGACAAGATATAGACAGGATGTCGAAGCTCTGTCGGAGCAGCTCTGGCATGGTGGCGACGAATTACGGTATTACGACGATAGGAAACAGACGGGAAGCGTCGGTCCAGTCTGCATCCCGGATGGTGAGCTCGGTCAGCCACAGTTTCTGCCTATTCCCACCATATAATCGTCCCGCTTCTCCGTAATGCGGAACGTCAAGTTCTGCATTACGCCACATCATGCGGGCTTGGATAGCTCATTCTTCGGAAATCTTCGGTTGGGTATTCGAGGACCAGTATTAATGACTATATTTGGTCCATGCATGAGCTTCCTTTTCGTGACTTGAAAACTGCGCTAACTGCATCCATCCGTCATCACCAGGCCTTCGCCTGCTCAGTCAGGTTCCGGCCCTCTAGCCGTAGTCCGAGTTCGATGTTGCGTTCCTCGGCGCTGTAGGAGAACACTCCATGACTGGACGGGACGGTATGGGGCAAATCAGGATCATCCCCGCATGCGCGAGGAACACGTGACGCCGTTGCTGACGGTGCTAGTGACCTGGGAATCATCCCCGCATGCGCGGGGAACACGCCCGCACCGCCATCGGGGCAGGCACAAGCTCGGGATCATCCCCGCATGCGCGGGGAACACCCACTCGGGCCGCTATGGCCGCGCTGTCAGGCGGGATCATCCCCGCATGCGCAGGGAACACACGGACCGGGAGAAGCAGCTTGAGGCGAAACGGGGATCATCCCCGCATGCGCGGGGAACACGTGATCGCCACGAGGGCGCCCACGAGCCGCTCGGGATCATCCCCGCGTGCGCGGGGAACACCAGATCATGGAAGCCGGCATGAAGGCGCTCCTGGGATCATCCCCGCATGCGCGGGGAACACGCCCGCGCCCTGCATATTCAAT
>NZ_JFAO01000076.1:0-5774 GCF_006408945.1 Bifidobacterium sp. UTBIF-78 | reverse complement strand
GAAAAAGCTGAAGCTCTCAATTATATAAGAGACGGACTGCTAATGGGATTTGTGGGATTCGTCAGCGATGACGAGCGTCGCGAAAGTATGCGGGTCGTGCGCGAGCTGCGGGGCAAACCGCGCACGGTCCATGAGCGGTCCGGGGCGCCCGCAAGCCGCTGCCGACTCCGTTTAGCGTCCGCTCGGCGGCGCCGTGGTCTCGCGCAGCATCAGCGGCGTGGGCGGCTGGCGGAATGCCGGGGCGATCGGCGTGCCGGCGATGGCGTCCAATGCCATGCGGCCGGCGTCCTGACCCATCGCGAACGGGTCTTGATGCAGCGTGGTCAGGCCCACTGCCGCGGCCAGGTCCACGTCGTCGAAGCCGACGATTGACAGATCCTGGGGTACGTTGCGTCCGTACTGGCGCAGGCGATATAACACGGGTAGCGCCATGTCGTCGTCCTCGAAGCAGAAGGCGGTGACGTCGGCCGCCGCGTTGAGCACGGCGTTGAGCGCCGCGTTGATTTCGGCGGCACCGCGCGGCACCTGCAACGTCTGCACGGAGACGCCGGGGCGTGAGGTGGCCGCGTCGAGCAGTCCTTGCAAACGGGCCTCCGCGCTGTAGCGCATGGTGGTGCGCGTGCGCACACTGCCCACGAAGGCGATATGACGATGGCCGAGTGCGATGAGGTGCTCGATGGCGGAACGGGAGGCCGCCCGATCGTCGATGCTCACGCCCGCGTCGAACCCGTCGGTGGAGGGGCTGTTGATGCCGATGATCGGTACGTGCATGTGTTTCAGGCGCTGGACCTCGGCCGGTTCGATGTTGAATGAGCTGACGATCACCGCGTCCGCGTTCCGTCGCACGGGCAGATCCTCGAAGAAGCTGCGGCGCTCCTCGGCATTGCTCATCGGGTACACGACGGTGTCATAGCCGGCCGGCCGCAGCACCGAGTCGAGGCCCGCGAAGATGTTCGAGTTGAACCAGGTGGTGATGGTTTCGCTGGCCAGCAGCGCGATGCGGAACGACTGGCCGGATTTCAGCGCGGCTGCCGACCGCGAGACGGAGTAGTCCAGTTTCTCGGCGGCGGCCATCACCTTGTCGCGGGTTTCGGGGAGCACAAGGTCCGGTTTGGCGAAGGTGCGGGACACCGTGGATACCGAGACGCCGGCCTCCCGCGCCACCGCCTGAATGCTCGCCTTGGTCATCGTTGCTCCTTGCCCCGGGAAATCCCCGCCGGAAAATCATGGTCATGACAACGATAACATGGCGGCGTACGGGACCTTGCCGCAACGGCTGTCCCGCACGCCGCCATCCCCAATCAGCGACGCTTGTGCTGCATCACCGCGGCCAGCGACCGCACGCGCGGCAGGGCGAACACCTCATCGGTATGGACCACATGACCGTGCTCGTCGGCCAGGGGCACGCGCCAGTTCGAGTATTCGGTGGACGTGCCGGGCTGGTTCTGCGAGCGGGTCTCTCCCACGCCGTCCACAAGCGCAGCCTGCAGCAGCAGCGACGGCGTGTCCGTGAGCATCGCATGCATCGCCTCGACGATCTGTTGGATATGGCCCGGCACGTCCTCGGCCGCGGCCGCCGTGATGTAGCCGCTCTCCACGAGCCGGTCCATCATGGCTGTGCGTTCGGCCAGCGCCGAGGCGGCGAACTGCTCCACCGGCTCGCTCAGCAGGTGCAGCTCCTCACGCAGCTTCACATGCTCGAATCCCAGATATCCCGCGGTCGGCGGCAGGTCGTGCGTGGTCACCGAGGCCAACGCCTGACGCCGGTATTCGCTCGGCTTCTTGTACGGGTCGCCCGCGTTCGGCGAATCGTCCACACGCGCGAACCATTCCACATCCGTGCCCAGCACGCCATGATCGGCCAGGATGCGGCGCACGTAATCGGGCACCGTGCCCAGATCCTCGCCGATCACCATGCCGCCGGCGCGCGTGGCCTCGATGGACAGCACGCCAAGCATGGCCTCGTGGTTGTACATCACATACGCGCCGTTCTTGGCGCCGAGCCCCTGAGGAATCCACCACAGGCGGAACAGTCCCAGCACATGGTCGATGCGCACCGCGCCCGCGTGCTCGTACATGGCGTGGACCATCTCGCGGTACACCTGATAGCCGGTGGCCTCCAGATATCGCGGATTGAACGGCGGCTGGCCCCAATCCTGTCCTTGCTGGTTGTAGAAGTCCGGTGGGCAGCCCACGGTCACCGAGCCGGTGGCGAAGCGTTCGGGGTTCGCCCAGGCGTCCGCGCCCAAGCCGTGCACGCCCACGGCCATGTCCTGCATGAGCCCCAGCGCCATGCCGCTTTCCGTGGCGGCGTGCTGCGCCTCGGTCACCTGCTCGGCGGCGATCCACTGCAGCCAGCGGTTGAATTCGAACAGGTCGTGGTGGGTTTCGACCAGCGCCGTGACCTCGGGGTCGTCGATGCGCTTGTCGAAGAACCAGCGGTTCTCGCCCCAGGGTGCGCCCCAGACCTCGAAGCACACGCACCAGGTGGCGAACGAGTCGAGATCCGGGCCGGCCAAGGCCTTGAAGCGCTCGAATTCCAGTTCGCGCTTGGCGTTGCGCCCCGCCTCGAAGATGAGTCGCAGGGCCGGGCGCTTGGCCTCCCACGCCGCATTGATGTCCATCGGCGTGGACTCGTCGTTGCGCGCGGCCACGGAGGCGTGAAGCTCATCCACGCGTGCGCGCACGTCGTCGGGCAGGGTGCCGTACTCGGGGATGTCCTGCGGGCGGATGTACGTCACGTTGAGGAATCGGCGTGATTCGGGCAGGTAGGGAGACGGTTCCAGCGGCGTGATCGGCGCGCCGGCGTGGATCGGGTTGATGAGCATGAAGTCCGCGCCGGATTCGTGCGCCGCGTCGATGAGCAGTCGCTTCAGGTCGCCGTAGTCGCCGACGCCCCAGGAGTCGTGGGAGCGCACGGAATACATCTGCGTCATCCAGCCCCAGCGCTGTTGTTCGGCAACGGCCTCCGGCACGGGGATACGCGCCGGTGCGGCGATGATGGTGGCGTGTCCGGCGCGGCCGTCCGCCGTGACGTCGAGGGTGTGATAGCCCATCGGCAGGTCGGTGCCCAGCGTCAGGACAGGATGACCGGAGTTGAGGTCCGGCAACACCGTGCAGTCGTCGAAGGAGAAGCCGTCTTCGAGCGTGACTGCGACGGTCACGTCTTCGTCGGCCGGGCAGTTCAGCTGGATTGACGTCGATGTGCCGGTGACGGCGACCACCGTGGGGTTAAGCAAACGTTTGCTTTCGGCTTCCTCGAGATCGGCCATGGACCGTGCGATGGCCTCGTCGCTGGAGGCGTCCACATCGAGGGCCTTCAGTACGGCGACCAGCGCGTCGTCGCTGATTTCGGTGTAGGTGCCGAGCTGGTCGATGAATGAGGTGGCGAGGCCCGATGCCTTGGCCAGTTTGATGAGCGGTCGCGCGAGTCGCTGTGCGCTTTCCGTACGCTGGTGGTGTTCCAAGGTGCTGGTTGCCGCTTCGTTGCCGTGACCGTCGGTCATGATGACTCCTTGCCTTGATTGTAGGGTGATGCTAGTCGTTTGCATTGCTGTTTGATGGCCGCTCTGCGTTGAGCTTCCGGCAATCTGGCAGGCCAATGTTCGCTCTGTTCTGAATTCAAGGGTAGCTTATTGTGACAACGATTGCAAAATATGGGTGAGTTGGGCTGTCTTCTGGTGCTTGTGGACGTCCGAACGCGCATTCCGTCCTTCCTGCTGCGCCCGAACAGGTCACTCCACTATTGCAAACGACTGCGGTGGCAAACGCAACCGTCCGTCCTCCACGGCCGGTCCTCCCAAGGCAAGCGCGATGGACGGCGAAGTTCCGATTCCGTCCGGCAATTCCACGTATTCCGTCTCTCGCCCGGGATTCATGGCGATAAGCATGACCGCCGGCGCGTCCGCCGGAGCGTCGATAGCGGCCTCGGCGGCGATACCCTGCGCGGGCCATACTGGCGCAACCGTTGCGGCGGTCCGCAGATAGGCGAACGTGCGCCCGTCCTCCGGTGCGGCGACCACTGCAAATCCGGCGTCGGCCGTCAGTGCCGCCCGGCCTGTCCGCAGCGTCAGCAGCGTATGCACCCAATTGAGCAGCGAATCCTGGCGCGCCAGTTCGTCGGCGACGGTCGGCGCGTCCGCGTCCGGGTCTACCGGCAGGTACAGCTGGCCTGCTGGCGCGGTCGAGAAGCCGAGATTCGCCATGCCCGAGTCCCATTGCATCGGCGTGCGGCTGCCGGTACGCGTGTAGCCGCCCTCCTTGGTGGGCAGCGGGCGATATCGCATGCCGATCTCGTCGCCGTAATACAGGAACGGGCATCCCGGCATGGTCAGTAGCATGCCGTACGCCACCTTGCGCTCGCGTTCGCTGAGCCGCGACGCCGTGCGGAGTGTGTCATGGTTGCAGGTGATGAGGTCGAACAGTCCGTCGGCGCGCTCGGCTTCGCGCAGCTGTGGCAGATACTGTTCAAGGAACGGTGCGATCGAGGCGCCCGAATCCGCGTTGAAGTAGCTGGCGTCGCCCTCATGCAGAAGCGGGGTGTCGGTGTTGCGCAGCAGCAGGTTGTATCCGTTCGGATGCCCGCCCCAGCGCCAGTCGAGGTAGAAGTCCATGTCGAACCCGGCCTCCATGGATTCGTGCGGACGCCCCCATTCGGAGACGAACGCCGCCTCGGGGAATTCGGGTCGGATTTTCGAGAACAGATACTGCCAGGTGCGGATGGTGAACGGCTTGCCCTCGTCGTCGTGTTTGACCAGACTGTCCGCCATGTCCACGCGGAATCCGTCCGCCCCGCGGGAGAGCCAGAAGCGCATGACGTCGAGCATCGCCTCGCAGGTGGCCAGGGCGTCCGGGCCGAGCGCCGGTTTCTGCCACGGCTGGCTGGGATGGGCGAACCCGTAGTTCAAGGCCGGCTGGCACTTGAAGAAGTTGAGGATGTAGGTGCCGTCGCGTTCGGTCTCGCCGCCGATGAACGGCAGCCCGTCGCCGCCGGCGATCCACGAATCGGTCCAGATGTACCGTTCGGAGACGTCGATGGGCGAATCCGGGGATTCCGGATGCGGGCCGTCGGGGAGCACGGTCCGATCGGCGGGGTCGGGCTGCGCGCTGGCCCGGAACCATGCGTGCTCTTCGCTGGTGTGACCGGGCACCAGATCAAGCAGCACATGCATTCCACGTTCGTGGGCCGCCTCGAACAGGGCGACGAGGTCGTCGTTGGTGCCGTAGCGCGGGGCAACTCGCGTGTAGTCGCGCACGTCGTAGCCGGCGTCCCTAAACGGTGAATCGAAGCAGGGGTTGAGCCACAGTGCGTTGCATCCGAGCTCCCTGATGTAGTCGAGCCGGTCGAGAACGCCCGGCAGGTCGCCGATGCCGTCGCCGTTCGTGTCGGCGAACGACTGCGGATACACCTCGTAGAACCGTGCGTATGCGAGCCATGCCGGCCGGGGGAATCGACGGCGGGCTGTCTGGCGGATGTTGTGGTGTTTGTCGCGCCGGGGTTCTCGGGAGTGCCGTACAGGGGATTCCCGCGGAGGCTCGCTGCCGTTGGTCTGGGCGTGTCGTGTGTGGTCGGTCATGGGAAACTCCTGTGTTTCGTAGGGCTGAGCGCGTTGAGCTATCGATTGCAATTATACGCAATTCCGGCAAAATGCCAACGTATGCAAATCTTGTGCTAGACTTACAGCCAACGATGCAATAAAGGACTGCAACACTAGCATTTCCAAGGAGCAACCGCGATGATGCGAGCGTATGCATCCCAGTATAGGAAAACAATC
>NZ_JFAO01000075.1:0-5922 GCF_006408945.1 Bifidobacterium sp. UTBIF-78 | reverse complement strand
GATTCGATACTGTCATTCGCCACACAACCTTTCTCGCGACGACGGTCGTTGCAACCCGCCGAATCACTCACCTGCAATGTTCGATTTCTCATCTTACCGGCCATCGCACCGGCGTCCGGGCCGAGCTACACTGTAAACGTCCGCACAGAATAACCGCCGGCCATCACCCTGCTTGAAAGCTCTGCCGCATCCAAATCAGCCATTCATGAATATTGCTTGAATTATCCATGAACGACCGCTCAACACGCGATGGGGAACATGCGGACGAAACACCACCATCACTAGACTGGATACAGTGATGCATACCTGCATCACGAAGATAGTGATACTCATCTTTCGAGAAGAAGGAAGGTACTGCGATGAAGCGCATCAGCAAAGCCATCGTCGCGCTCGGCGCCGCGCTGGCAATGGTAATGGGGGGGGAGTCAGCGTAGCGCAGGCTGACGAGTACCCGTCGTATTCCACCAGCAATGTGAAGGTTTCGGAGGTGGGCTCCCACACGGCGAACGTGACTTATGACTGGAATATCACCGGCGTCACTGCCGACCAGATCAAGAACGTTTGCTTCGTCGTTACTGTGGAACGCTACACTTCCATGACGCCGATTGAGAACCGCAAGCTCCCTTATGCCTGGGGTGTGGGCGACAGCACCTGTGACCATGGGCTTAACGATTCCGATCTCACCAACATGAGCCCGCAGGATGCCCAGGCCGCCTACAACAGGGTGTACGGAGTGCGTGATTTCGATCTCACGCTCCCCGACGCGAACGGAGGACAATACGTCGCGGCCAAGTATTCCGGACAGAGCTACTATCGATTCCAGAATAAGGCTTGGGATGGCAAGTCGCTGAGCGGCACCATCTCCCTACCTGTCATTGGTCTGCTGCCCAGCAGCACGTACGGCAACAACTCAAACGCCCTCACTGTCACATTCGAGAATCTCTGGGCTCAGGGAGTCCGACAGACGACGCCTATTGATATTCGCTCCACGATAGCAGGCCTGCATGTGGACATGAAAGACGGATCATCCATCGGTTTTGGAGATGGCCTCACCTCGCAGGTCCCTGATTTTACGACTACTGCTGAGCCTGCGGGTATTCCCGAAGGTGATCTGACGTCGGACACGAAGGGCAATATCGAAGCGGGTGATGGCGACAACGCGGGCAAAGTCGAGGCTGGCAAGTCCGCGCGCATCTACATTAACGACCTTAAGGAAAGCTGCAAGGCCGACGACACGTCCTGCTTCTGGTACGGCTACATCTACTCCGAGCCGACCAAGCTCGTCAGTGCGCAGAACGGTGGCCCCGAGTTGCTGGTCCAGAAAGATGATGCGGGCAAGTACTACGTGGATGCGTTCATCCCCGACGGCTTCTCCGGCGAGCACAAGATCGCGCTGACCGACGAGACGGGCGCCCTGCAGGGCTGGACGGACGTGACGGTTGCCGAGGGTACGCCGAGCGAAAACGTGACGGTGTATCGTTTGTTCAATCCGAATGAGAAGCGGGCCGGCTCCCACCACTACACGGCCAGCGCCAAGGAGCGCGACGACCTGGTGGCCGCCGGATGGAAGGACGAAGACATCGCGTTCGTGACCACGTCGAAGGGCGATCCCGTGTACCGCGCGTACAACCCGAACGACGGGTCGCACTTCTACACGCTGGACAAGCAGGAGTTCGACGACGCGGTCAAGGCCGGCTGGCATGACGAGGGCGTCGCCTTCCACGTGTCCAAGGACGCGAAGGTGCCCCTGTACCGCCTGTACAACCCGAACACGGGCGAGCACTTCTACACCACCGACAAGGCCGAGGCTCAGAAGGACGTTGCTGCAGGCTGGAACGACGAAGGCACCGCCTGGAACGTCATCAAATAACACCACACAACAAAACGGGAAATAACCGGTTGAATAGACCGCGTCTTTCGATTGTCGGACTGAAGTAATTCAAATCCGATAATCGGAAGATGCGGTTTCCTATATGCACGAATCGCGGAATCGGAATCGCTTACCTACGATATTTGATTCCTTCATCCCCTGGTCACCGTATCGGCGCCCAAACGCGTCGAATGCCACTCCCCATTTTGTCCGGCGCTGTTCAACTCACTTCAGCAGCTAAAAGCAACCTCAATCATACAAACTATGAAATTACCGTCATACGGAAGCATATGCTTCAACTTAGGACTCAGAAATACCCAAGCGGAATGGGCTAGCCGGTAATTCTAAACCATTGTAGAGCAGTACACTATCGGTAGGGTTGGAACGCCAGAGATAACGTACCTGTCTAATATTCTGAACTTCTTTGGATGTGACGACAACAGTATTATCGCCTTTTATGGAAGCAGAGGCAGATTTAAATTTTCCATCGGCCCCAGCCACTTCAAACCCCTGCAAAGGATCATCCGTATCATCCGCCACATGCGTCGCCGTAGCATCCAATGAATATACGGGAGACATGGTCCGCAAGCCCTTGCCGGTGGCCCCAGAGAAGGAAATAGTAACCATGGAGCCTTCTTTATCGGTTTGCACAGCACGCTCAGGCAATGGGCTTTCCGGCACAGACGCCTTGTCGCGCATTGCTTCCCACTGACGTGCCATACGGTATGCCAAGATATCCTTGCCGAGAGGATGGATGAGCTCGCTGCTGCCTTTATCCGAATCAATGGAAACAGTCATGGCAACGTTTTTCAAAGTCCCGGTGGCATGGAGCGTGTCTAATTGCGCCTGACGAATTCCGGCCGTATCCACATTTTCGTCATATCGGGCCAGCTGTACATACAGGAACGGTAGCTCGGAATCTTGGAATACCTCACGATATTGATTAATCAGCGTTACAAAATTAGTCGAATATGAGGCAACATCACTAGGATTCCCCGCATCGGTTTCCCCTTGATACCAGAGCACAGCAGCAATATTGAAGCCCTTTAGCGGAGCGATATGCGTACCATATATTTCTCCACCAACCATATGTTGTTTGATGGGAGAGCCGCCCCAAGCCGTTTGGATAATTCCAATAGGCACATTAGAATCATCCTTCCGCAGATACTCGGCAAAGAACTGGGCAAGATAACTGAGATTCTCGGCATTGCTCTGATTCGCCGGAAGCCAACCATCGTCGTTATACGAAAGCAACGGAAGATTCACAGCTTCTTCGTCGTAATTACTTTTTACGTGCGAGGTAGTAAGGAAAAACACGTGGCTGTCAGAAATCGTGTTCGGAAGGTCAGCAGTGGTGATGACGTCCTGCATGTTTTCTTGGCGGATGGAGTCGGAACCATAAGCTTGGTTGTAGTTCAGCTCCATGTTGGATTGCCCCGCGGCCACAAATACATCCCCGACATAGGTCTTCCGTATGGCGAACAGCTTGTTTCCCATACTGGTGATAGTCAATGTGTATGGCTTCAGCTGCGCCGGCAGCGATTCTAAACTGGCAGTGAACAATCCTTGCTGATTCGCCGCGGTCGTAAGCGATCTTGCATGTTTCCCATCATCCATGGAGACAGTTATGGAGGCTTTTGGCGTGGTTGAGCCTCGAACAACAACCGGCTTATTACGCTGGAAAACCATGTTTTCCTTGTAATAGTTAGGCAATGTCACAGTTTCTGCCTGCACTGAGGATAGCGCGTTGGGCGTCGCCGCAGCTGCTTGAGCATTATGGCGCAAATTCAGATAACCATAAGATACCGTTATAACGGTAACGATAACAACCACTGCTATAGTGCTGATCATTACACGCACAATACGATTTTGTATTTGATTATCCGCCATAATAACCTACCTGCTCAACCTAGCCTGCGTCGCAGGCCCAAGACAATGGGTGTCCCGTCGAACCATAGCACCCATTACGTATACCATACGTTTCCGCTTCTCCAATACTGGCGATGCTCAAATCATTCGCATTTGCAACAAGGTCAATTCGCAGGGACATCATTGGCGGACGTTTCACCGCATCCCGGCACAAGACATTCTTATCGGAACAGAAGACGAGACCATTCCCTTTACACTTCATCATGACGCAATTCAAAGCATGGTGAACGGTTGGGAACTGTTCAATCCGGGGTTCCTGGTTTTGTTGTTACTACTCGCTGTAACGCTGATTGCTCTCGTACTGAGGAAATATGTCTGCTGCGTTTATGGATGCATAAGCGCGAAAAGCCCTTCGCCAACGCTCTCTATGGCTTTCCTCAACTGCGCTAGCACTTCCTTTCACGTATTACGCAATCATTGTTATACGCTACAAGAGTGTTCAACCAAGCTATCAAAAGCCGGATCCAAAAGGGCATATGCAATCGGGATTTTATGCGCCTATATCCAATCGGTTTGATTGGGACATCTTCCAATATATCGATTATTCTCTCACTCGGGCACGTCGTTCTGCGCCGCATTCGCCATAATACTGGCATGGGATGCCCTGTTGCAACCATTCCTTTTACAGCCGATAGGCCTCGCGGCACTCGGTTAATGAAATGTGCATGTAACGGTCAACCCCTGTCATCTGCGGCTGAGCCAGACTACTATGTGAAAGCGTCACCATGTACAGCATGAGGAACCGACAACGATGGTTAGCATCAGAAAGCGAATCTGAGTATGAAAATCGCAGTTGCGGGAACCGGATATGTAGGGTTGTCTGTAGCGCTGTTGCTGGCGCAGCACAACGAAGTACACGCGCTGGATATCATCCCAGAAAAAGTGAAGCTACTGAATCAAGCCGTCAGCCCAATTGTGGATGCAGAAATCTCCGATTTTCTGAAAGCGAATGCATCCGGAGAACGACTGCTGAATTTCCATGCGACGTTAAATCCATCCCAAGCGTATACGAATGTTGATTATGCGGTGATTGCAACTCCCACGAACTACGATCCGAAGAAAAACTACTTTGACACATCCAGTGTTGAAGCAGCAATTGAAGCTGTGCGTCGTTATTCTCCTGATGCATGGATTGTCATCAAGTCCACTATTCCCGTTGGATATACCCAGCAGTTGCACGAGCGATTAGACGACGACCACATTCTATTCTCTCCGGAGTTCCTGCGGGAAGGACATGCTTTATACGACAATCTTCATCCAAGTCGAATTGTGGTTGGAGCTTCTCAAAATAACAAACAAGCCGTTGCCGCCGCCCGCGTTTTTGCGAACCTGCTCGCACAAGGCGCAGATCCTCAAGAAATGCAACGGACTAATCCAGATGGCACCTCGGGCATTCCAGAATTGGTGGTCGGTCTGACTGAAGCCGAAGCTATCAAACTTTTCGCTAACACGTATCTGGCACTTCGTGTAGCTTATTTTAACGAATTAGATACCTACGCTGAGTCCCGTGGCCTTGACACGCAATCAATCATCACCGGCGTATGTCTTGATCCCCGTATTCGCAGCGACTACAACAACCCCAGCTTTGGCTATGGTGGTTATTGCCTGCCGAAGGACACCAAACAACTGTTGGCTAATTACGACAAGGTTCCGCAGAATTTGATTGGGGCGATTGTAGCGGCAAATCGAACACGTAAGGATTTCATCGCGGACGAGATTCTTGACCGCGTCTCACGCATCGAAAATCCGGTCATTGGCATCTATCGCCTCACCATGAAATCCGGCTCTGACAATTTCCGTCAGTCTGCAATCCAGGGAGTGATGAAGCGTCTCAAGGCAAAAGGCCTAACGATCATCGTCTATGAGCCCACACTGAATGATCCTTACTTCTTTGGTTCGCTGGTTACACATGATTTGGAACATTTCAAAGCGGAATCAGATATCATCGTAGCCAATCGATGGAATATAGATCTTACTGATGTGAGTGGCAAGGTATTTACCCGTGATTTGTTCCGTCGTGATTAGGGTGAAATGAAATACGTTACGGACCGCTATCCACATTGGACGGATAACGGTCCGCACGCGTCTCGAGATTCTTCGGAATATATAAAATTTACTTTGTC
>NZ_JFAO01000074.1:0-6449 GCF_006408945.1 Bifidobacterium sp. UTBIF-78 | reverse complement strand
TTTTTGACGCCCCTGACACAACCCGGTGAGGGACACGGAAAACCGAACAGGAAAACCGAACAATCGCAAAGGAACACAATGGCGAAGAAAGAAGTCGACGGCGAGGGACTGGACATCCCCAACCGCATCAAGGCGCTGCCGGTCAAGCGTCCCGGTCCGATCGTGGCCGCCGTGATCGTCGCGCTGCTCGTGGCCATGCTCATCCAAGGCATGATCACGAACCCGCGGCTCGAGTGGCCGATCGTCTGGAAATACCTGTTCAACGAAAACGTGCTCAGGGGCATCCAGTACACCCTTGTACTCACCGTTATTTCGATGGTGATCGCAATCATTCTGTCGGTGATCCTCGCCATCATGCGCAAATCCATCAATCCGGTGCTGCGCGGCGTCAGCTGGTTCTTCATCTGGTTCTTCCGCGGTACCCCTGTGTACACCCAGCTCATCTTCTGGGGTCTGTTCGCCGTGCTCATCCCCAAGCTGAGCATCGGGGTGCCGTTCACCTCCATCGAGTTCTGGAGCATCGACTCGTCCGAGGTGGTCACCGCCTTCAATGCGGCGTGGATCGGTCTGGCCCTCAACGAGGCCGCCTACCTGTCCGAGATCGTGCGCGCCGGACTTGAGGCAGTGGATCCCGGCCAGACCGAGGCCGCGAAGGCCTTGGGTATGAGCCGCACGCTCATCATGCGCCGCATCGTGCTGCCGCAGGCCATGCGCATCATCATCCCGCCCACCGGCAACGAGACCATCGGCATGCTCAAGACCACGTCGCTGGTCACGGCCGTGCCGTTCACCTTGGAGCTCCAGTTCGCCACGGACGCCATCGCCAACCGCATCTACAAGCCGATTCCGCTGCTGTTGGTGGCCTGCTTCTGGTACCTGCTCATCACCTCCATCCTGATGGTGATTCAGTCCCGTCTGGAGAAGCACTTCGGTAAGGGCTTCGACGCGCGTGCCATGGGTACCCGCGGCAAGCAGCCGCCGCTGCCCGGCAAGACCGAGGGCGAGCCGAAGGACAATGTGAACAAGCTCAACGAGGCCGCATTCACCGGCATGACCGCGTGAGACAGGGGAGAGGCAATCATCATGACTGAATCCGCATCCAAGAGCGCCGCCGTTACGGGCGATTCTTCCGTGGCCGGTGTGGCCGGTATGGCCGGCGGCGTTTCCGGCGCTTCCAACGTGACCGTCCCCGCCATCAAAGCCGTGCAGGTCCACAAGGCCTTCGGCTCCCTTCATGTGCTCAAAGGTGTGGACCTGACCGTCATGCCCGGCACGGTGACCGTAATCCTCGGTCCTTCCGGCTCCGGCAAGTCCACGTTCCTGCGCCTGATCAACCAGCTGGAGACGCTGACCGGCGGCTCCATCGAGGTGAACGGCGAACTCATCGGCTACAAGCACGTCACCAAGGACGGACAGGATGTGCTGCAGACCTTGGACGACAAGGAGATCGCCGCCCAGCGTTCCCATCTGGGCATGGTGTTCCAGCGCTTCAATCTGTTCCCGCACATGACCGCGTTGCAGAACGTGATGGAGGCGCCGGTCCATGTCAAGCACATGGCCAAGAAGGAGGCTCACGACCTTGCGGTGGCCGAGCTCGAGCGCGTGGGGTTGGGCGACCGTCTCGACTACTACCCCGCGCAGTTGTCCGGCGGTCAGCAGCAGCGTGTGGCCATCGCCCGCGCATTGGCCATGAAGCCGGAAATCATGCTGTTCGACGAACCCACCTCGGCGCTCGATCCCGAGTTGGTGGGCGAGGTGCTGAACGTCATGCGCTCCCTTGCCAAGGAGGGTATGACCATGGTGTGCGTCACGCATGAGATCGGCTTCGCCCGCGAGGTGGCCGATCAGGTGGTGTTCATGGATGGCGGCGTGGTCGTTGAAAAGGGCGGCCCCGACATCATCGACCATCCCACCGAGCCGAGGTTCCGGGACTTTTTGCAGCACGTGCTGTAACCCTGCAACCCAGAAGGGGTTCTCGCAACTGTCTGAATGGTGCTGGCTCCCTCTGACGGGACGTTGCCGCCAAACAGCTCCGCTGTTTACTTCGCGGCAACGTCCTAACAAGGGAGCCAAAATATAATCAACGAACTTACGGCGTAGCATACTGGATTGGGCCTAGGAATGTAGGTCCTTTCCCTCTTAATGGGGTAGGGGAAGAGCGGATTCTGGGCATATCACCACCATGGGGATGCCACCTCTAGGCGTTCTGGGCATATGCGTATCGCGAAAGAGCGGTTTCGCCGTCGCTCCTGATACGCATATGCCCAGAACGCCGCATTTATATCGGATATGCCCAGAATAATTGGTAGGGATATGCCCAGAACTTGTGGTAGTCGGTGGAGGTATGTTCAGAACTTGTGATAACTGGTAAAGGTATGCCCAGAACTTGTACGAAGTGAGCGGGCCGGCGGCCGGTTGGGGCGTCGGCCCGGTTTTCTGGGTGTTTTGGGATGTGGCGATAGCCCGGCAACAGGCCGGGCCGTTCGACGTGGGACACATGCGTCCGCTAGGCTTATAAGCCATGTGTGGAATCGTTGGATATGCAGGAAATGTCGAAACCGCGTGTGGCAAGCCGCTTGAGGTCTGTCTGCAGGGCCTGGAGCGTCTGGAATACCGCGGTTATGATTCGGCCGGCGTGGCGCTGACCGCGCCTGGCATGGACAAGGTGGCCGTGCGCAAGAAGGCCGGTCGCCTCAAGAATCTGGTGGAGAGCATCGAACGCAAGCCCATGCCGGTCGCCACCGTGGGCATCGGCCATACGCGCTGGGCCACCAACGGCGAGCCGAGCGACGTGAACGCCCATCCGCACACCAGCATGGATGGCAAGGTAGCCATCATCCACAACGGCATCATCGAGAACGCCTCGCAGCTGCGTCTCGATCTGCAGGCCGAAGGCTACCGCTTCGCGTCGGCCACCGACACCGAAGTGGCCGCCAAGCTCCTCGGCAAAATCGTGGACAAGGTGATTGAGGAACAGGGGCAGCCGAATCTGTTCGAGGCCGTGCGTCGCATGGCGCGCATGTTGCAGGGCGCGTTCACCATTCTCGCCACCGATTGCCGCCAGCCGGACATTGTGGTGGGCGCGCGTCATGATTCCCCGCTTGTGGTGGGTCTGGGCGACGGCGAGAACTTCCTCGGATCCGATGTCGCCGCATTCGTCGCGTACACCAAGCGTGCGATGGAAGTTGATCAGGATCAGGCCGTGTGCGTGTCCGCCGATTCCGTGGTGGTCACCGATTTCGACGGCAACGTGGTGTCGAATCCCAAGACCTACACCGTGGACTGGGACGCCTCGGCTGCCGAAAAGGGCGGCTGGGACTCCTTCATGGACAAGGAGATTCACGAGGACCCGGCCGCCGTGCAGCGCACGCTACTTGGCCGGTTCGATGCCAAGGGCGATATCGCGCTGGACGAGGTGCGTATCGATGAGCACGACTTCAAGGCCATCGACAAGATCATCGTTGTGGCCTGCGGTACGGCGAGCTATGCCGGCCAGGTGGCCAAATACGCCATTGAGCACTGGGTGCGCATCCCGGTGGAGGTGGAGCTGGCCCACGAATTCCGCTACCGCGACCCGATCCTGACCCCGCGCACGCTCGTGGTGGCCATTTCGCAGTCCGGCGAAACGATGGATACGCTGATGGCCCTTCGCCACGCCCGCGAGCAGGGGTCAAAGGTGCTCGCCATCTGCAACACGCAGGGCGCCTCCATCCCGCGCGAGTCAGACGCGGTCCTGTACACGCACGCCGGTCCGGAAGTGGCCGTGGCCTCCACCAAGGCGTTCGTGGCGCAGATCACGGCGGCCTACCTGCTGGGTCTGTACCTCGCACAGGTCAAGGGCGCGATGTTCCGCGACGAGATCCATCAGGTGCTCGACTCCCTGAAGGACATGCCGCGCAAGATCCAGTGGGTGCTCGACACGCAGCCCAAGACCATCCAGGCCGCGGCGGAGCACATGGTGAACGCCAACTCCTTCCTGTTCCTCGGCCGTCATGTGGGTTATCCGGTGGCGCTGGAGGGTGCGCTGAAGCTCAAGGAAATCGCCTACACCTTCACCGAGGGATTCGCGGCCGGCGAGCTCAAGCACGGTCCGATCGCGCTGGTGGACGAGGGCGAGCCGGTGGTGTTCATCGTGCCGCCGGAACGCGGCCGCAATGTGCTGCACGCCAAGGTGATCTCCGGCATCGAGGAAGTCAAGGCGCGCGGCGCGTACATCATCGCCGTGGCCGAGCAGGGCGACCCGGACGTGGAGCGGTATGCGGACGTGGTGTTCTGGCGCCCGCAGTGCCCCACGCTGATGAGTCCGCTCGTCGACGTGGTGCCGCTGCAGCTGTTCGCCATGGACATGGCCAAGCTCAAGGGCTACGACGTGGACAAGCCGCGCAATCTCGCCAAGTCCGTCACCGTCGAGTGATGTGACGGTCGCTGTGCGTTGAACGCTGGAATATGTGCTGATCGCCGGTGGAGTGGGGAGACGAGTGCTGGACACACTCAAGGCCGTTCGGCCAAGCCTACGGTCCAGCATCGTCTCCCCACTCCACCGGCTTCGTTCCATGTGTAGCTTTCCAGTTGCGACATTTGCTGATTGACCGCCTCTTTGCCGAATATGTGATGCCGGATGCGCTTGGGGCGCTCAGGCCGAGTTTACGGTCCGGCGACGTGCATTCCACCCCACCGGCTGCGTTGAATGGGCGCTGCGATGACTCATCCATTGATTCCTGGGCGTCGGCTAGTCGGACATGCGATGCTGGATGCGCTTGGGCTGTTGATGTCTCTCCGGGCGGAATGCTGAGTCCGACAACACACATTTGTCCTGATGATGGCCATGACATGTATCCTCCTGTTGCGGAGGAATTCGTTACGAGGGGAGCGCAATGCCGAGGCCGCATCGATACGTGACCGAGGAGCCGCATATCCCGTTCGAGATGGACGTGCTCTACGAGGATGAGCGGATCATCGTGGTGGACAAACCGCATTTCCTGCCCACCATGCCGCGCGGCATGTGGTACCGTTCCACGGCGCTGATGCG
This sequence comes from Bifidobacterium sp. UTBIF-78, assembly GCF_006408945.1. Classification (NCBI taxonomy): domain Bacteria; kingdom Bacillati; phylum Actinomycetota; class Actinomycetes; order Bifidobacteriales; family Bifidobacteriaceae; genus Bifidobacterium; species Bifidobacterium sp. UTBIF-78. The sequence continues at coordinate 1,420 of NZ_JFAO01000074.1, read as the reverse complement.
GCTGCGTGAACGGCTCGGCGAGCCGGACATCACGCCCGCACACCGGCTGGATCGACTGACCGCCGGCGTGCTCGTCTTCGTGCGGGACCCGGCTTGTCGCGGCGCGTACCAGATGCTGTTTCAGAATCGGCGGGCCGTCAAAGTCTATGAATGTCTGGCACCGTGCCGACCGATCCGTCGGCCGCGATTCGGCACCGTGACCTGGCCTGAGTCTCCTCGGCCCTTCCCGCTGCTGCGGCGCTCGCACATCACCAAGGAGCGCGGCACCCTCACCGCCTTCGAGGAGCCGGGCACCGTCAACGCCGAAACCCTGATCGAGCGCGGGCCGTTGGCGGGATTGGCTGGGGCGGGCGGATTGACCGGGAGGCCGTCGCCGGGGTTGTTGCCGGAGGCGTCGGCGTTATCAGGGGCGTCGGAGTCATCAGAATCATCGGTTGCCAGCGGGAATGACCGCAGAAGTGGCCATGGGGATGACTTGCGGGATGACTTGAAGAACGGCGTGCACGGCGGCGGATTTGCATCATTGCAATCCGGCGGATTTGCATCATTGCAATCATCCCAATCGTCTTGCGCTGCGCTGGTCTGTCGATACACTCTTCACCCGCGCACCGGCAAGACGCATCAGCTGCGCGTCCACATGAACTCGCTGGGACTGCCCATCGTTGGCGACGACTTCTATCCCCGCATCCAGACCCGCCCGTACGACGATTTCTCCCAGCCGCTTGAGCTGGTCGCCCGCACCCTGCGGTTCACGGACCCGATCACGGGGGAGTCGCGCGAATTCGTCTCGCGCATCCCGCTTGGCGGCTGAGCGTGACGGCTGAGTGTAGGCAATCGGTCGGAGATGAGTGACCCGGTGCCCGAAAACCGGCGGCGGTCTGTATTCATATCGTGTTTGGCTGTTCGATGATTCCTGCCACCTGCCGTCGGCTGGTGGGTTTGCCGTCTGCCGGCGGGTTTTCTGTCGGCCGGGGGTTTCCGTCGGTCGGCGGGTTTTTCCGTCGGCCGGGGTTTCCCATCGGCCGGTAGGGGTTTGCCGTCTGGCGGTACGGGGCGTGCCGTCTGGCGGTGTGGGGCGTGCCGTCGGCCGGTACGGGGCTTCACGTCCGGTCTGGCGTGGGGCGCGCCCCGCGAACGCCGCAGCCTCAAGAAAAACGCCCTTCATGTCCGGTCCGGCGCGGATGCCGTCGTTGCTTCGGAATCCATACGTACGCCGGGTCGGTCATAGGGGCGTCGTCCTCAGTTTCCTTCCGGAACACCGACATGAGGGAGAGACGTCGATGCGGCGGCCGGGACGGGAGTAAGACCGCGGCAGGATGGCGGATAAGAGGACAGGGCGGAGAGAGCGGAACGGCAAACGGGACGAAACGTAAGTTTCAGACGTCAGCGACTTACGTTTCGTCCCGTTTTGATACGGGGG
>NZ_JFAO01000073.1:0-7012 GCF_006408945.1 Bifidobacterium sp. UTBIF-78 | reverse complement strand
AGGAATAAGGGCGGGTAGAATGGCGAAGTCAGCATAGGCGGTGGGCACAAGGAGTACACGCATCATGAGTGAGGTAAGGCCGGGTCGGAAACGTGCCACCTTGCGCGACGTGGCACAGGCGGCCGGGGTGTCGCTCAAGACCGCCTCGAACGTGATCAACGGCTCCGGTCGCATGACCGACGAAACACGCGCCAAAGTCGAACAGGTCATCAAGGATCTCGACTACCGCGTCAATGTGGCGGCCCGCAACCTCAATCGGGACCACACCGGTTTCATCACCCTCGCCGTGCCCTCGCTCACCCCGCCGTATCTGGCCGAGCTCGCCAACCGCATCATCGATGCGGCTCGTCGGTGTGACTACTCCGTATACGTCACCACATACGCGGAAGGCTCGGCCAAGGGCGCCCGCGATCTGCTGAGGAAATTCAATTCCACGGTCTCCGACGGCATGATTCTGTCGATGAGCGAGGTGGAAACCATTTCGCCCGACGATCTCAAGGTCGATTTCCCATTGGTCATCGTCGGCGCGCGTACCACATGGGGCATCGTCGATCATGTGACCCCGGACGACGTGGACGCCGCCGCCACCGCTGCAGGCTACCTTTATGACCACGGATCCCGGCATCTGGCTGTGGTGGGCGCGCGCGGTACCTACGACGAATCCGCGCTACTCAAGGTAGTGGAAGGCAACGCCCAGTTGCGTTTGCGGGGAATTATCGAAGAGACGCATCGCCGTGGGCTGTCCATCGACCCGCGACTGATTGGCATCACCAATCAGGACTGGACCATCGGCGCCGGTGCCCGCGTGACACAGCATCTCATCGACTCCGGTGTGCCGTTCGACGGCGTGGTGGCGTTGAACGATCAGCTCGCCATCGGCGCGCTCACCGCGCTGCGCACCTCGGGCTATGAGGTGCCGGGGCAGGTGCAGGTGATCGGCTTCGACAACAACGAAGAGGCCCCATACCTCCAGATTCCGCTGACTTCCATGGATTCCAGGCTCGATTGGACCGCCCCCACCGCAGTGGACCGCATTCTCGGACGCATCCACGGACGTGTCTCCAAGCCCGAACTGCTGACCTGCGAGTCGCGGGTCGTCGCACGGGCGTCTACACGGTGACGGCCAGCCAGCAGGCACAGCGTGTACAGTGTCGTGTAGTCGCAAGCGCAACCGGCCGCCAGCCGGCCGCCAGCCGGACGCGGCATAACGCAGCACAAGGAGCAGCAATCATGACCAACGGTCACATCAACCCAGCCAACGTGCCGGACATCGCATTGAAGGACGGCCACTCCATCCCGCAGATCGGGCTCGGCGTGCTGCGCATCGACGATGACGGGGTCACGCCGGTCGTGGAATCCGCGCTCGAGGCCGGCTACCGCCACATCGACGGCGCGGCCGGTTACAACAACGAGGCCGGTGTGGGCCGTGCGCTCGCCGCCACCGGTTACAACACGGGCGCCAAGCGCGAGACCCTGTGGGTCACCACCAAACTGCGCGACTCGCAGCAGGGCTACGATTCCGCGTTGCGCGCCTTCGATGATTCGCTCGCCAAGCTGCAGCTCGACTACGTGGACATGTACATGATCCACTGGCCCACCCCGTTCGACTGGCGCAGCGGGGAGGCCTGGAAGGCGTTCGTCAAGCTGCGCGAGGAGGGACGCGCGCGCACGCTCGGCGTGTGCAACTTCATGCCCGCCGATTTGAAGCGCCTGTATGAGGAGACCGGGTCGCGTCCGGCCGTGAACCAGATCGAACTGCATCCGACGTGGCAGCAGCGCGAGGTTGTCGCCTACTGCAAGGAGCAGGGGATCGCCGTCGAGGCGTATTCGCCGATGGCTCGTGGAGCCGACCTGAACGCCGGCGACGGCGCCATCGCCCGCATCGCCGAGGCGCACGGCGTGAGCCCGGCGCAGGTGATTCTGCGCTGGCACATCGAGAACGGTACAATCATCATCCCCAAGTCCGTGCATGCGGAGCGCCAGCGGGAGAACCTCGATCTGTTTGGCTTCGCGCTTACGGCCGAGGAGCATGCGGCGATTGACGCGCTCGACGGTCCGACGCGCGCCGGCCACGATCCGGCTACCTTCACCTACGCCTGATCGAGCGGTTGATTGATTGGTTGACTGGATTGACTGACGGATTGATTGATTGATCAATGGCGCGTCGTAATTCCGCACATTTCCGCCGCCGTCCGAACGCTTCGAGCCCGCTGGAGCGCATCCTGATTCTGGTGGTGCTTGCCGTCATCATCGGTGTGACCGTCGGACTGTTGCTGCCGCAGGTCAGCTCGGACGCGGCACGCATCACCGGCGGCTACACGGCCACCGGTTCGGCAGCGGACACGTTGAACCGGCTTACCGTGGACGACGGTCAGGACCCGTCCGGCTATGATCGTGATTCCTTCGGCTTCCGCGAAACCGACACCGACGGCAACGGCTGCGACGCGCGCGAGGACGTGCTCGCCCGTGACCTGATCGATGTGCGCTACAAGTCCGCCGGCTTGTGCACGGTCGAATCCGGCACGTTGGACGACCCGTACACCGGCCAGACCATCCAATTCGTGCGCGGCCGGACCACCAGCGCCAAAGTCCAGATCGACCATGTGGTGGCCCTTGAAAACGCATGGCAGTCGGGCGCCCGCGACTGGACCACCGCCGAACGCCATCAGTTCGGCAACGATCCATACAACCTGTTGGCTGTGGACGGGCCGGCCAATCAGGAGAAGGGCTCCGCTTCGGCCGCCTACTGGCTGCCCACCAACTCCGCCTATCGCTGCCAATACGTGGCCCGTCAGATCGGCGTCAAGGACAAATACCATCTCACCGTCACCTCTGCCGAAAAGGACGCCATGCTCGCCGTGCTCCACTCGTGCCCCGGACAGGAGGTGCCGGGGGAGTAGCGCTCACGGGCGATGGGCGGTCGGCCAGATGTGGTGATGGCCAGCCGGGGATTCACAATCGCGTCTGGCAGACGAGGGCGTGCGTGCCGCGCTGAGGCGGCGGAACGGGCTTGACGGATGGTCCGGCAGCGGGATTGCCGGCCGTCTGAACAGTTTCCGTTCGTCTACCTGACCAACGATTTCTCCACCACGCGGGGAGAGCGGTTTTTCTACGATGAAGGCTAATCCGGCGTTTCCGCGATCGCCGGAATTCATAGGGCGATGGGATGGTCGTCATCCGCGAATCGCCCTTACTTACGTCCGATGCCGAACGTATGCGACACCGTTATGGAGCCGCGCGAAGGAGCAGCCATGTCCCAGTCAGCACAATCGTTCCAGTCTCCACGCCCATCCCAGTCGCCGGCGGGAATCGCTGGGACTTCCCCTTCCCCGCAGCCCACACCCGCCCAGATTCGGCACAGCCACACCCTGCCGCTCAAGGACGTCACCGTGAATGATGCGTTCTGGGGCGAGGAACAGGAGCGCGTGCGCACGGCGGTGATTCCGTACCAGTGGCGCGCACTGAACGATCAGGTGCCCGGCGCCGCGCCCAGCTACTGCATGCATAATTTCAAGGCCGCCGCCGCGCAGAACGCGCGCAAGGAGCAGCAGGGCAAGGATTTCGTCCCGCCCACGTACACCTACCGTGGGTTCCAGGCACTGCCCGAGGACCCGGCGCACCCCGAGGCCGACAAGTTCTACGGCTTCGTCTTCCAGGACACCGACTTCTCCAAGTGGATCGAGGCGGTGGGCTACAGCCTCGTCCACCACCCCGACCCGGAACTCGAGCGGACCGCCGACGCCGCCATCGACATCGTGTGCGCGGCCCAGCTCGACAACGGCTATCTCGACACCTACTACATCCTCAACGGCATGGACCGCCACTTCACGTATCTGAAGGACCATCACGAACTGTACTGCTTCGGCCATCTGGTCGAAGGCGCGGTGGCCTACTATCAGGGCACAGGCAAGGACAAGCTGCTCAAGGCCGCCGAGCGATTCGCCGATTACGTCGCCTCCCGATTCGGTCGTGAGCCGGGCCAGCTGCGCGGCTATCCGGGCCACGAGATCGCCGAAATGGCGCTGGTTCGTCTGTATGAGACCACCGGGGAGCGGCGGTATCTGGACCTCGCCGACTACTTCGTCACCGAGCGCGGCCAACGCCCGTCGTATTTCGAGCAGGAGGACCGCGCCCGCGCCAAGGTGGACGGCACCGAATACCGGCCGGAAGCCGATCATTACGCCTATTATCAGGCGCATGAGCCGGTCGTCGAGCAGGACGAGGCCGTCGGCCATGCCGTGCGCGCCGGATACTTCTACTCGGGTCTGGCGGACGTGGCGCGACTCACCGGCGACCGCTCGCTCATCGACGCGGCGCATCGGCTGTGGCGCAATATCGTGGACAAGAAGCTGTACATCACCGGCGGCGTCGGCGGCACCACGGATGGCGAGGCGTTCTCCTACAACTACGATTTGCCCAACGATTCGGCCTACTCCGAGACCTGCGCGGCGATCGCGCTCGCGTTCTTCGCGCGGCGCATGCTCGAACTCGAAGCGAAATCCGAGTACGCGGACGTGATGGAGCTGGCGTTGTACAACACCGCGCTCGCCGGCATGGCGCTTGACGGGAAGAGCTTCTTCTACGTGAACCCGCTGGAGGTCAACCCCTACGCCTGCCACAAGGATTCGCGGCTCGCGCACGTCAAGCCCGTGCGTCGCAAGTGGTTCGGCTGCGCTTGCTGCCCGCCGAATATCGCGCGTCTCGTGGAATCCGTGCAGGAGTATGCCTACACGGTGGCCGACGACGGCGCGACGTTGTTCACGCATCTGTACATGGGCGGCACGGCGACCGTGACGCTTGGCGGCGCGCCGGTGACGCTGGAGATGGCGGCCGGACTGCCATGGCGCGGTGACGGGCGCGCGACCGTGCGGATTGGCGGTGGGGCTGGTTCCGGGGCCGGTGCGACTGGTGGGATTGGTGACGCAGCTGGCGGTGTTGCCGGTGCGCCCGGGGCCGATGCGACGGACGGTAAGGCGGCTGGCGAGACGGCCGGCGGGGTTGGTGGTGTCGGTGTCGTCGGCGGTGCGTCCGAATCTGATGCGCCGGCTGGCGAGGTGACCGGCAATGCGACCGGTGAGGCGGCCGGTGAGGCGACGTTCACGCTGGCCTTCCGCTTGCCTGGTTGGGTCGGTGGCGGTGATGCGGCCACTGCGGCTGGAATCGCGGCCGGTGCGCTGACCGCGTCTGGCGAGACGTCCGGGCGCGTGACCCGTGAGGTCCGCGACGGGTACGTCTACCTGTCTGGCGTGTGGCATAGCGGTGACACGGTCGAGTTCGACTTCCCGATGCCGGTGCGCATGATTGCCGCGAACCCGTTGGTGCGTGAGGACGCCGGTAAGGTGGCGTTCACGCGCGGCCCGGTCACCTTCTGCGCGGAGGAGCGCGACAATGGCGCGAACCTGCACCTGCTGCACGCCGACGTCGCCGCGATTCTGGCCGATCCGTCTGCGGTGAAGGCCGAGGAGTTCGACTTCCACGCCGGTGCCGACGGTCTGGATGACAAGGGGCTTGGTGAGGTCGATTCGGTGTCCCGGCGATTGGTGCGTCTGCAGGTGCCCGCGTGGCGCGAGCCGGTGCCGGGTGATGATGGCGTGAAAGTCGGTTCTTTCGTTATCGATGAGGCTAACGATTCTGGCGCTGATGCAACGGTTCGTGATTCGTCCGAGGCTGGTTCTGTTACGGCCGGTACCGCCGGCGCGGTTCCGGCATCCGCTGATGGCGCTGTCGTCCCGGCCGCTGACCGTCCTGCCGCCGCACCGCTGTACGCCGAGTACAAGCCGGTCGCCCGCGAACGCACGACCGCCACGCTCATCCCGTACTTCGCCTGGGCCAACCGCGGCGAAAACGAGATGACCGTCTGGCTGCGCGAGTAGCTGAACGGGTAATCGTAAGTGTGGCATGGACGTCGAGCGCCAGTCGATTGGCGGCCATGCTCCGGACTGTTGTGGCTCTGCCGGCTCAACAGGCGTGGCCTTTCTTCGTATATGAGAGTGCCCCGCGAGGTGATTCCGGAATCGCCCAGCCGATTCGTGTGCCGTGTTGTGATTTCGGTGTCGGATTCCCGGCCGACATGTCGATTCGGGAATCCGGATTTTGGTAGTCATGAAGTTTGGATCTCTGCATTCGGATTTCTACAGTTGTGCGAAACACCGACTTGCGTGGTCGGCGGATTGTGGCATAATAAACAAGTTGCCTGTTGGCAGCATGGATAAGTGTCCGAGCGGTCTAAGGAGCACGCCTCGAAAGCGTGTGAGGTTAACCCCTCCGCGAGTTCGAATCTCGCCTTATCCGCCCCTAGGGTTTCAGGTCAATCGCCTGAAACCCTTTTTCATGCCGAAAACGTTGCGATTCCGCCGTTTTGCCCGCACTTGCGTAACCGTGCGTAACGGTGCGTTTTAGTGGGTACCATAGTGGGTACATTGACGGGTACGGAATGCCCGCGCGTCAGAAGACGTGTGTGCAGGTGTTGTGCTGTTGGACCCTGTCGGATTTCGATGTTTCGGTGTCGGATTTCGACGCAAGACTGTCGGACCTCGACGGTTGACTGTCGGACCTCGTACGAAATACGTACGAAATCCGACACCGAAACGTCGAGAACCGACAGTCATGAGACGATGTCCGACACCGAAACATCGAAATCCGACAGTCTTGCGCTGAGACCTGACGATGTGGGCCGAATACGGCCGAATACAGGTTGGCATCTGTCATGATTTGCTGATGCCAAATCATGACAGACACGGAAAGATGCCAATCACATTGGTGCGTGCATGATTTTCATGGATATGGATTGCGACGAGTGCGGCATCTGTACGAGTCTTCCAGCTATCGCTGGATTTCGGACGTTCCGGATATAACCGCCGAATTTCGCCTTTATCCGGTACTGGAACAGACGGTAAGTACGCGCCTCATCGAAGGTCTCGCGTACTTACCGTCTGTTTTGGGGGTATGAGGGACTGTATGTACGCGAGTATTTCGTAATGGCGCGTACATACAGTCTGTTCCGGCCTTATGA
>NZ_JFAO01000072.1:0-8545 GCF_006408945.1 Bifidobacterium sp. UTBIF-78 | reverse complement strand
TTTTTAATTGCCAGCGCAAGCAGGCTCGCTGGCACTGGGAATGAAATGGGCGAAACGGTACCTTGGAAACCGTGGAAAGAACCTACCGGCATAGGGGCCGGAGGTTGGAAGGAAAGATAAAGGAGTCACATATGCTGTCAGATTCCACCAACTCGACCAGACTGAAGCGTCTGGGCATGCGCGTAGCCGCAACGGCGTGCGCGCTCGCCGTGGGGCTTGGTCTGGCCGGCTGCGGTTCCAGCACCGCCGGCACCGTCACGCTGGACTTCTTCCAGTTCAAATCCGAGGCCGCCGATACCTTCAAGGGCATCATTCAGGACTTCGAGAAGCAGAACCCGACCATCAAGGTCAACATCAACAACTCCGCCAACGCCCAGACCGACCTGCGCACCCGTTTCGTGAAGAACCGCGTGCCGGACGTCATCACCTTCAACGGCGACATCAGCTTCGGCATGTTCGCCGCATCCGGCGTGTTCTACGACTTCACCAACGAGGACATCGTCAACGAGCTTAATCCGGGCATGGTCCAGATCGCCAAGAACCTGGTCCAGACCACTGATCCGGCCAAGAAGCGTCTGTACGGACTGCCGTTTGCCGGCAACGCCTCCGGATACATCTACAACAAGGACCTGTTCAAGCAGGTCGGCCTCGACCCGGAGAACCCACCCACCACCTGGACCGAGTTCACGGACATGCTCAACACGTTCAGGGACGCCGGCATCAATCCGATTCAAGGCACCGTGGCGGACGCGTGGACCACGCAGGCCCCGCTCGCCTCGCTCGCCGGCACGCTCGTGCCCGAAACCAAGTACACCGAGCTGAAGCAGGGCAAGACCACATTCCAGGAGCTGTGGAAGACCACGGTCGAGAAGGAGGCCGAGCTCTTCACCTACTCCACCGCCGACACCGGCGTCACCTACCAGCAGGGCACGCAGAGCTTCGCCCAGGGCAAGGCCGCGATCATCCCGCTCGGTACCTACGCCATCCCGCAGATCCTGCTCATCAACAAGGACATCAACCTCGGCTTCGCGCAGATGCCGGCCTCCGATGACGCCGATGAGCAGATCCTCACCGCCGGCGACGACGTGATGCTCACCATCGGCGCCAATACCAAGCACAAGGACGAGGCGATGAAGCTCGTCGAGTTCATGATGCAGAAGGAACAGCTCGACGCCTACGCCGATGCCCAGTCCGCCATCACCCCGCTCAAGGACACGTACTTCGGCAACGAAGCGCTGGAGACCGTGCGCCCGTTCTTCAAGGAAAACCGTCTGGCCGACTTCTGCGACCACTACATTCCCTCGTCCATCAACATCGGCGGCTATCTGCAGACCATGGTGACCTCCGGGAACACCGACCGTTTCCTGAGCCAGATGCAGACCGAATGGGACAAGGTCCAGGCCAGGACCTTCGAGTGACGAGCAGGAGAGGAGAACAATAATGTCCAACGCAACCATCGGTCAGCCCGCATCGCACAAGGCCGCCAAGCCGGCCAAGAGGAAGGTATCCACCTTCTCCAAGCGCAAGGTCGATCCCGCCTACTACTGGATGGCGGTTCCGGCGGCGATCATCTTCGCCTTCTTCCTGTACCTGCCGTTCCTTGACGGTGTGAAGTACTCCTTCACCAACTCCCAGGGCTACGGCGACTACAAGTTCATCGGCTTCAAGAACTACATCGCCCTGTTCCAGGACAACCGTGTGGGCCACGCCTACCTGTTCACGCTGCTCATCGCCATCGCCATCACGGTGCTCATCAACGTGATCGCCCTGTTCCTGTCGGTGCTGCTGAACTCGAAGATCGCCTTCAAGAACGGCTTCCGCGCCATCTTCTTCGTGCCCTACACCCTGTCCGTGCTGGTCATCGGCTACGTGTTCAAGTACATCTTCATGAACCCGCTGCCCGAGCTCGGCAAGGCGCTCGGCATCGAATGGCTGTCCACGTCGCTGCTGACCAACGAGCAGCTCAGCTGGATTCCGATCGTCTTCCTCGCCGTGTGGCAGGGCGTGGCCTACTCCGTGCTCATCTACCTCGCCGGCCTGCAGACCATCGACGACGAGATCTACGAGGCCGCCGCCATCGACGGTGTCAACGCATGGCAGAAGTTCTGGAAGATCACCTTCCCGCTCATCGGACCGTTCTTCACCATCAACCTCGTGCTGTCCATGAAGAACGCGCTCGGCACGTTCGATCAGGTCGTGGCCTTGACCGAAGGCGGTCCGAACTCCGCCACCGAGACGGTCACCTACCTCATCTGGAAGGGCGGCCTGACCGGCGGCGAATACGCCTACCAGACCGCGAACGCCGTGCTCTTCTTCATCGTGCTGGCGGTTATCGCCTTCATTCAGCTGCGCATCTCCCGCAGCCAGGAACAGATCTGATTTCGGGGAGAGGAAAGACCAATGACTACCGCAACTCTCGCTTCGCCGTCCAAGTCCGGCGCTTCCGCCAAGGCCGCGCCCGTCAAGTACCGCAAGGACCGCAACATCAACTGGTGGCTGACCGCCGCCGTAGCCGTGCTGTCGTTGACGATTCTGGTGCCGCTCTACTTCACCATCGTCACCGCGCTGAAAACCCCGGCCGAGGCCGGCACGTTCGCCCTGCCCACCAGCTGGGAATGGCATAACTTCGCCGATGCCTCCGCCAAGGTCAACTACCCGAAGGCCGCGCTCAACTCAGCGATCATCACGGTCGTGGCCGTGGTGCTCACCCTGCTGACCAACACCTTCGTGGCCTACGCGGTGGCCCGCAACATGGACAAGCGGTTCTTCCGCTTCCTGTACTACTTCTTCATCGCCGCTATGTTCGTGCCGTTCCCGGTGGTCATGCTGCCGATCGCCAAGCAGATGGGCTCGCTGCATCTGGACAATCAGTTCGGCCTGATCATCCTGTACACCGTGCTCGGCCTGGGCACCAACCTGTTCATCGCCACCGGTTTCATCCGCTCGATTCCGGTATCGCTGGAGGAGGCGGCACGCATCGACGGCGCGTCCACATGGCGCATCTTCTGGACCATCATCTTCCCGCTGATGAGCCCGATCAACGCCACTATCGCCATCCTGACTGCGCTGTGGGCCTGGAACGACTTCCTCCTGCCGTTGATCGTGCTTACGGATCAGACGAACCAGACCATCCCGCTGGCCCAGTACGTGTTCAGCTCGCAGTTCGCCACCAACTACCCGATGGCCTTCTCCAGCTACCTCATGGCCATGGCCCCGATCCTCATCGTCTACATCTTCGCCCAAAAGTGGGTCGTCGGTGGTGTGATGAGGGGAGCCGTTAAATAAACAGTCCGGTGGACTGTTTATAGGCTCCCCCGAACGGCGGCAGCCGTGAGGCAGAATGACAGTCTGCCGTTGGCAGGCGGGTTTAGAAGTAGTGCAGCGCAAGGCGCTGCATCACTTCACAGCGCCGAGCGAGACGAGTCGATTAAGGCAACAGCCCAGTGGGCTGTTGCCCGACTCGGGCGGTCGATAGACCGCGCACTCGCGAGGTGATATTGAGCCTCGCCGCAGGCGAGTCCGTAATTGCAGGACGCCGTCAAGTAAAGGAAAGCCCGGTGGCCTGTTCATAAGCTGCCTCTTTTGGTGAGGGGGAGCTGTCCGATGTGAAACGTCGGCTACCCGGCGACTACCGAGGCTCCCCTCTTTGAGGGGAGCTGTCAGCGAAGCTGACTGAGGGGAGTCTTCGTCGAGGGAGCCTCTTCGTCGAGGGGATTCTCCGTCGGGGAGCCCCTTCGCCTGGTCCCTTCGTCGAAGGTCCCCTCAGCGCAATGCCTCCGTACCAGTGCCCCGTAATTACTTTCCGCCACGCCCGCTGAACAGCCCGATGGGAATAAAACCATCGGGCTGTTTCAATATTCGTATATCCAAACCAAGCAACAACGACGTTTGCAACGTTTGCAACGAAAGGAACCTATGATGACGGCATTCAATCGTCCGCTGCTTCCCGATTCCATCCGCACCAACGGCGCGACCCCGAACCCGTGGTGGTCGAACGCGGTGGTCTACCAGATCTACCCGCGCTCCTTCCAGGACACCAACGGCGACGGTTTCGGCGACCTCAAGGGCATCACCAGCCGCCTGGACTACCTCGCCGACCTGGGCGTGGACGTGCTGTGGCTCTCCCCGGTCTACAAGTCCCCGCAGGACGACAACGGCTACGACATCTCCGACTACTGGGACATCGACCCCCTGTTCGGCACGCTGGAGGACATGGACGAGCTGCTCGCCGAGGCCCACAAGCGCGGCCTGAAGATTGTGATGGACCTGGTCGTCAACCACACCTCCGACGAGCACGCCTGGTTCGAGGCGTCCAAGAGCAAGGACGACCCGCACGCTGACTGGTACTGGTGGCGTCCTGCCCGTCCGGGCCACGAGCCGGGCACGCCGGGCGCGGAGCCGAACCAGTGGGGTTCCTACTTCGGCGGCTCGGCGTGGGAGTACTGCCCCGAGCGCGGCGAGTACTACCTCCACCAGTTCTCGAAGAAGCAGCCGGATCTCAACTGGGAAAACCCGGATGTGCGCCGCGCGGTGTACGACATGATGAACTGGTGGCTTGACCGCGGCGTTGACGGCTTCCGCATGGACGTCATCACGCTGATTTCCAAGCGCACCGATGCCAATGGCAAGCTGCCCGGCGAGGCCGGTAGTGAACTCGAGGATTTGCCTGTGGGCGAGGAGGGGTACTCCAACCCGAATCCGTTCTGCGCGGACGGCCCGCGTCAGGACGAATTCCTCGCCGAAATGCGGCGTGAGGTGTTCGAGGGGCGTGAGGGCTTCCTCACGGTGGGTGAGGCCCCTGGCATCACTCCGGCGCGCAACGAACACATCACCGATCCGGCCAACGGCGAACTCGACATGCTATTCCTCTTCGAGCACGTCGATTTCGATTGCGAAGGCGTCAAGTGGAAGCCGTTGCCGCTGGATCTGCCGAAGCTCAAGTCCATCATGGCCGGCTATCAGACCGCCGTGGCGGATGCGGGCTGGGCCAGCCTGTTCACCGGAAACCATGATCAGCCGCGTGTGGTCTCCCGCTGGGGAGACGACTCCAACGAGGAGAACCGTGTGCGTTCGGCCAAGGCCCTAGGCCTCATGCTGCACATGCATCGCGGCACCCCGTACGTCTATCAGGGCGAGGAGCTCGGCATGACCGATGCACACTTCACCCGTCTCGACCAGTACCGCGACTTGGAATCGCTCAACGCCTATCGTCAGCGCGTCGAAGAGGCCAAGGTGCAGACCCCCGAGTCGATGATGGCCGGTCTGGCCGCGCGCGGCCGCGACAATTCGCGTACGCCGATGCAGTGGGACGGCTCCGCCTATGCCGGCTTCACCGCGCCGGATGCCGAGACTGAGCCTTGGATTTCGGTGAACCCGAATCATGCCGAGATCAATGCGGCCGGCGAATTCGACGACCCGGATTCGGTGTACTCGTTCTACAAGCGTCTTATCGCGCTGCGACACGAGCGTCCTGTGATCGCCGCCGGCGCGTGGCAGCTGCTGGATGCGGATGACGAGCATGTCTACGCCTTCACCCGCTCGCTGGGCCGCGAACGGCTGCTGGTGGTCGTCAACATGTCCGGCCGTACCGTCGATCTGCCCCGCGAATCCGCCGCTGTGATCGCTTCCGGGGTCGCCGAGCCGGATGTGGTCATCACCAATTACGACGCCTCGCACACGGTGGTGTCTCTGGCCAATCGCGAGCTCGACCCGTGGGAGGCTGCTGTCATCCAGCTGTAAGCGGCGAACGCGGACGGGCTCCCCTCCAGTCGACAGCATATGCAGCTTCCGTGAGCCGGCGGTTCCCCTATCTCGCTTGCAAGGGGTACATTTCCGCTTTCCCGGACAGCTATCTGCGTTGCAAGGGGTACCTTATCTGCGAAAACCCGAGTATGAACGGCTTAATGGCAACGTTTCTACTCGGGTTTTCCGTGTCGAGGTACCCCTTGCAACGCAGATAGCTGTCCGCTACCGCGAAGATGTACCCCTCGTAAGCGAGATACCCGCGCTTTGCGGCCAGTCACGGTCTTACAATGCTCACTATGGAACAAAAGGATGTTTTGAAGGCGCTGCAACGCGATCATGCAGCGGAACTGAAGCTCGCCGCCAAGCGTCTCAAGGGCACGGCCCGTCACACGGAGATCATTCCCTCTCCGGTCTTGAGCGAGATGACCGGCCATGAGATTCTGCTCAAGCCTGAGAATCTACAGGTTACCGGATCGTTCAAGATTCGCGGTGCCTACAACAAGATCGCATCCTTGTCCGAGGAGCAGTTGGCCCGTGGCATCGTCACCGCATCCGCCGGCAACCACGCGCAGGGTGTGGCCTATGCGGCGCGGGAGCGTGGCGCCAAAGCCACCATCTGCATGCCGACCATCACTCCTCCGCTCAAGGTGGATGCCACCAAGGCCTACGGTGCCGATGTGGTGCTGTACGGCGATGTGTTCGACGAGGCGGCCGCCCATGCCGCCGAACTCGCTAAAACCCAAGGCATGATTTACGTGCCGCCGTTCGATGATTATGAGGTCATCTGCGGTCAAGGCACCATCGGCCTTGAGATTTTGGAGGATGTGCCGAACGTCACCGATGTGGTGGTGCCGCTGGGCGGTGGCGGCCTCGGTGCCGGTGTTGCTCTGGCCATCAAGACCTTCAAGCCGGAAGTCCGCGTGATCGGCGCGATTCCGGAAGGCTCTCCGGCATGGAAGGACTCGCTGACCTCCGGTCATGTCTCCCCGGCCGATCAGGTGGTCACGTCCGCGGAAGGCGTCGCCGTCAAGCATCCGGGTGACCTGCCGTTCGCACTGCTCAACGAGTTTCTGGACGACCTCGTGACCGTTTCCGAGCGCGACATCAACGAGATGATCCTGCTCATGCTCGAAAAGCACAAGTTGGTGGTCGAGGCCGCTGGAGCCGTGTCCTTGGCGGCGCTGGAGCACCTGAACCTGCGCTCGCGCAAGTTCGCCGCGGCCGGAGGCCCGCATGTGGTGGTGCCGATCATGTCCGGCGGCAACATCGACACCGTGACCATGGGCGCGGTCATCCAGAAGGGCATGATCGCCCGTGGCCGCATCATGAACTTTGAGGTCGAGTTGCCGGATATTCCGGGCCAGCTGGTCAAGGTGGCCACGTTGCTGGCCGAGCAGCGGGCCAACGTCATTCAGCTTGACCATGACCAGTTCAAGGCGTCCGGCCATTACACCAATGCGGTGTCGTTGGGCGTCACGGTGGAGACCAACGGGCCCGACCATATCGACCGCATTCTTGCGGCCTTGCGTGAGGCCGGATTCCAGCCCAAGCGCATCTACTGATTTGCGCTTTTTGCATAGAGAACACTGACGTAACTATTCGCTGGAACTGAGAAGGGGAGCCCTAATCCTGTTCGCGACCGTAGGCTTGGCTGCTGAGCCGTGAAATGGAAAGCCCAAGGGTTTTCCATAGGCGAGGTGAGCGGCTTGCTGCGAAGACCGGCGCAAGCCGATGCCTTGAGTATGTCGCGAACAGGATTATGGCTCCCCTTCGGCCGTTGCCCCAAGCAGTTGTGTCAGCTGTTCTCCGCGATAGTCTCGTCCACGAGCTTGGGCAGCGCCACGGCGATGTCCTCATGGATGAGGCGTGTGGCCAACCGGTCGTATTGCGTACGTCCCATGTTCATGATGGTGATCGGCACTCCGGCCTGCGCGGCCACCGGCACGATGCTCGCCGCCGGGAACACCTCAAGCGTCGAGCCGATGACCCACAGCTCGTCCGCCTTGGTGGCGCGTTCGTAGGACTTCTCCATTGCACCGTCCGGCAATGCTTCGCCGAAATACACCACATCCGTCTTGATGATGCCGTTGCATGGCATGTCGCCGCGGTACTTGAGCTTGCGATGGCAATGCGGGTCCGGCTCCTCATCCAGTCGCGCCATGATGTCGGCGGTGTCGTATTCCTGATGGCATTTCATGCAATGCGATGTGCCGATGGTGCCATGCAGATTGACGATGAGATCCGGGCTGTTGCCGGCCTTTTCATGCAACGCATCGAAATTCTGCGTGGCCAGCAGCGTGAGCATGCCGGCCTTCTCCAGCTTGACGAGTGCCTTGTGCGCGGCGCCCGGCTGCGCATTCCATACGGGAGATTCTTTCTGCCAGCGCCAGGAGTATTCGCGATCCTCCTTATTGGTCAGGAACAGGTCGATGTCATAGACGCTCATCTGGTCGGGGTGTTTAGTCCACACACCGTCCGGGCCGCGGAAGTCGGGGATGCCGGCGGACGTGGAGATGCCGGCGCCGGTCAATATAGCGATTTTCTTCGTCATGACTACAGGTATACCCGCTTTCGGTGAACGACATTTGGCGTGATGATGATGTGCTGAGGTTCTTCCTCGTTCGCGACACGCCCGCCGTATAGCGGATTCGCTGCTGTTCGGAACTCTTCTGAAGCGTATTGTGGTGATTAGCAAGGCGGAAATGCGAAAAAAGCGCCTTGTGCGACACGCCGAGGGAAGCGCGCTATTATGCCGTTTCCTTGGGTTTTTGCGCGCTCTGGTTTGCGTGGTTGCGTGTTT
>NZ_JFAO01000071.1:0-4266 GCF_006408945.1 Bifidobacterium sp. UTBIF-78 | reverse complement strand
GTTCGAGTGGCGCGTCACCCTGGACGATTTCAATCCGATGCCCGAGAACCCCGTTCATCGCGGGCTTCCACCCGGACCGGCCCGGGCGGACGAGCTCGGCAGCGGCACCCGTGACCGCAGCATGCCGGCTAGACGAACGCGATGTGATGACACCCCGCATAGAGAGGCGAGCAGGCCGGCCGACAGGCGAATCAGGCGGGTAGGAGGGGCGCGAGGGATGCCGTGCCATCCGGTCACCGGGGGGGCGAACCGCACCTAGGCCATAACGGGGCCTGGTCCCGCATGTGCACGCGCCGTCCCTTTCGTGGTCATATTCCCGCCGGTTTGAATGCGTCCGGTTCCCAGAGCGCGGTGACGGGCAGGGCCCAGAACCCTCCGGGCCATCGCATGACGCGCGAGCCGGTGTAGACCAGGTAGCCGCGATGGAAGCGCGGGTCCTTGGCAAGTTCGGCCAGGCCGCGGAAGTCCTCGCGCGTGACCTTGGACGAGGACTTGACCTCCACGCCCACGAGCCGGTCGCGTCGGCTCATGACCAGGTCGACCTCCTTGGGGTTCGAGCCGGGCTCCCTCCAGTAGAAGCAGTCCGGGTGGGTGCCCGACCATTGGACCGCGGGCAGGATCTGGTTGACGACGAACGATTCGAGCAGGTTGCCGTAGTCGACCGGCGAGGCCATCGGGTCGCGCCCCTTGGCGAGCATGACCTGCGCGGACAGGGACGTGTCCACAGGATGGATCTTCGCGCGGGTGAACACCTGGCGGTTCGGCGCGGTGCGGATGTT
Organism: Bifidobacterium sp. UTBIF-78; assembly: GCF_006408945.1. Lineage (NCBI taxonomy): Bacteria > Bacillati > Actinomycetota > Actinomycetes > Bifidobacteriales > Bifidobacteriaceae > Bifidobacterium > Bifidobacterium sp. UTBIF-78. Next base: position 3,487 of record NZ_JFAO01000071.1, on the reverse strand, counting down.
CGGCAGCGCGCGCACGAGGAACCGGCGCAGGAACACGCCCATATAGCGTTCCACGGTCCGACGGTCCAGGGCGAGCAGGTCGCCGAGCGCGCTGGCGTTCATGATGCCGCCCGGCATGCACAGGAGCCGGTCGAGCACGTTCTCGGCGATGAGCACGTCGAGCCGCTCGCCGGGAAGGATCGTGTCGCCCAGCACCGCGCGGATGTCGTCCTCGACGAGCCGCTCGCGCTCCCAGTCCTCGTACGTCGGATACTGCGTCGCGTACTCCGGGAAGCCGCCCGCGGCCATCAGCCCGTACAGGTCCGTCCTCGATATGCCATGGTCGAAGCCGGTGTCGGGCTCACCGTTCCACAGGTCGTCCACGAGGCTGCCTGTGACTGCGTGCAGTTCGCGCTGGGTCAGCGGCCCCATCTCGAAGTGCTGCGCACGCCGGGCGAGAGGGTCCTGCCCGTCCAGACCGCCCCGGTTGATGATCGCGCTGCCCGTCAGCAGGAACCGGATGCCCCCATCCGCCGGCAGTCCGTCCACGATCTCCTTGACCTCCAACGGCAGGCCCGCGACCCGCTGCGCCTCGTCGACGATCACCGGAAGCCGCAGGCCCTCAAGCCAGCCGCGCGGGTCCGTGCGCGCCAGCTCGTACGTGTTCGCGTCCGCCAGCGTCTCGTACGAGAACCCCGCCGGCGCCAATTGCCGGCGCGCCATCAATGTCTTGCCCACGGCTCGCGCGCCCTCCAGTACCACGACCTTGCGCCGCGAACGCAGCAGCGCGTCCGCCAACGGCCTTCGGATATATCCGTTCTCACCCATACTTGGAAACATACATCCAATGTACAAAAAATACAACTCTGCATGTATGAAAAAATACGACGCCGGTGTCATTGGGGCACGTCATGACGTCATCGAGGGCCACGGGGCTGAGCCATTAGCGGTCGTATAATCCGGCCGTCCGACCGGACTGTCGCCCGGCGATTTCCCCCGCACCGTCTGAACTCCGACGACGAATCGCCCTCCGCCCGACCCGGACGACGACATGCGGGACCCCCGAAAAAATGACAGCCACTCCCGGTCCACCCCATCCGCGAGCGTCCACGAAGACAGCGTGCCCGTAGCCCTAGAAGAAAGGTTCCTGACTATGACAGGAAACACTAAGGTTTGGCGCGCGCCGCTCGCCGGCCTCGCCTCGGTCGCGATGATCGCGACCATGGGCGTGGCCGCCAGCACGGCGAACGCCGCCGCTTGGAGTGGCGACACTTCCACGAACTACAAGATCAACGTCTATGACCCGGATCAGCCGTGGAAGCCGACGACTGTGTCCACGACCGCGAAGTGGGGTACTGTTCTGACCCCGCTGACCGCCGACCCGTACGCGGCCTCCGGTGATGGCAAGGTGTTCGATTACTTCTCCTACGACAAGGCCGGCAAGGAGAAGATCGGCGACGTGGTGGTCGTCAAGGGCGCCACCAAGGTGTTCGCCCAGTATAAGCAGGCCGTCGAGGTCGCCTTCGACGTCAATGGCGATGGTACGTATGATCCTGCTAGCGAGCCCGCGGTCGATATCGCGAAGGGTTCCGCGCTGACCGCCGCCGACTATCGCACGGCGTTCCCCTCCAGCGAGCCGAGCAGGCACGGCGAGGTCTTCGCGGGCTGGACGTACACGCACACGCAGCAGGGTTCCTCCGATGACCTGTACACGGATGCGGCCATCAACGAGGACACGGTCCTGCACGCCCGCTTCGACGTGAACCAGAACCTGTCCACGGTCGGCTTCCGCACGTTCGCCACTGAGAGCACGACCCAGCGCTACACTTTGGCGGGCAACCCGTTCCCGCAGTTCCGCGTGCCTAGTGCGTGGTCGGCCGACACGAAGTGGCAGACCGAGGACCAGAAGGCCTACGACTTCACGCAGCCCGTGCCGAACAAGGACCAGGATGGCGCCGCCGACGACCTCGTGCTGGTCGCCCCGGTCTCCGCGGATCTGAAGAACGTGACCGTCAAGTACGACTTCGCCGGCGCCGTCGCCCCCACCGCCGGCGACTACACCACGACCGCCGACGAGAAGCCGGTTCAGCCGGTCGAACCGGTCGCGTTCGGCAAGGTGTTCACCGGCTGGTTCACGTACGACGGCAAGAAGATCGACTTCACCAAGCCGATCAGCGAGCAGGCGAACTTCAACGCAACCAGCAATGAAATCACCCTGCACGCCCGTTGGGACACCACCCACGTGGCGGAGCTGGTCTACAACCTCGGCTACCAGACGCCCGACTACGTGGGCGGCGGCAAGCAGTTCGAGTTCGTGTACGCAGGCGAGAAGAAGGACCTGCCGGCCGGCCTGGAGGAGTACTACCAGACCGCCGCGCAGGAGGATGCCGCCAAGGACGAGTACACGACCCGCAAGCTCACCGGCTGGTACCAGGGCAGCAACGACAAGGACGTGGTGACCTCCGCCAACGCGCTGGCCGCCGGTAGCGTCACCGAGTTCACCGCCGTGTGGGACGCCTCCTACGCGGTCCGTCTGAACGGCAACGGCGGCAAGTTCGACGGCCAGACCTACAAGTGGGTCACCGCCGCCAAGGACACGAAGCTCGCCGACATCCTCGTCGAGCCGGTGCGCGACGGCTACACCCTCGCCTACTGGGTCACCGATTACGGCACCTCCACCGAGGCCAAGGTCGACACATCTAAGACCATTGATGCGTTCGCCGGCAAGACCCTGACCGCGAAGTGGACCGCGTCCGCGAAGCTGGACGTGGACGCGCTGCGCAACCAGTTCCCGCTCGTGTGGAACAACCAGTCCTCCGACGCTCTGACGGTTGCCGCGTATGGCTACACGGACGCCTCGGCGAAGGCGTACGTGAAGGCCGTCTACGCCCTTGAGGACGAGTACGCCGCGTACCAGCGCGAGCCGGAGAGCCAGAAGAAGGTCGATCTGGCCACCGCCCTGCAGCCGAAGTATGAGGCTGCGCAGAAGCTGTTGGTGAAGGCGAACGGCGCCGAGGTGCCGTCGGGCAAGGTGGCGGTGTACCGCGCGTTCAACCCGAACGAGACGCGTGGCGGCTCGCACCTGTACACCACGGACTTCACGGAGTACTCGAACGTGGTTCGCGCGGGCTGGCGCGCCGAGGGCGTGCAGTTCCAGACCACGTCCAGCAAGAAGGCCACGCCGGTGTACCGCACGTACAACCCGAACGACGGCTCGCACCACTACACGACCGACAAGGCCGAGAACGACGGCCTGGTCGCGGCCGGCTGGACGTACGAGGACGTCGCCTGGTACGTGGATGACGACGCGCCGGTGAGCGTGTACCGTGCGTACAACCCGAACTCGGGCGAGCACGTGTTCACGACCGACAAGGCCGAGTACGACAACCTGGTGAACGTCGGCTGGCGCGCCGAGGACGTCGCCTTCAAGGCGTACGCCAAGTGAGTCCCCGCGGCGTGACGGTCCCGTGACCGCCGCCGCGTGACGCACGATAACGGGAAGGGGCCC
>NZ_JFAO01000070.1:0-5151 GCF_006408945.1 Bifidobacterium sp. UTBIF-78 | reverse complement strand
TGCAACTTAGCAGCAAGCTTCACGCCCGCGTCAATCCTTGCCTGACCAGACAGGTTACGGTACGCCACGTACTCGTCCTTCAGGGAGTACACGTAGTCCACGTAGGACTTCCAGCCAGCCTCGCTCTTCGCGTACTTCGCCCACAGCGCATAGTCAGCCTTCTTGTTCAGGAAGTCAGGCGACCATCCGTTGTACTCGTTGGCGCCGTTCAGCGGGTAGGTGGACAATGCGGCCGCGTTGTCGTTCTTCTCGGACGGAGTCCACATGGCCTTCAGCACGCCGGAACCGTAGTTACCGAGCTCATGCTCGGTCTTGACCGTGCCATTGTACTTGTAGTAGTAACCGTCAGAGAGGTTGGCGGTCAGGGACTCGTCGTCCGCGGCGACCCAGCCGTTGAAATCGAAGCCATCACGGGTCGGGGTCTCGATCACGTCCTGCCACTTCTGGCCGTCGGCCTTGGTGGCGTACGCGTAGTTCGTGCCGTTCTTGAAGAAGCCGCCGTTTGCGTTGAGCTGCAGGGCGATGGAGTTGCTCCACTTCGCGTATACGGAGATGGAGGCCGGAACGGTGTCGACCGGAGCGTCGTCGGTAATGGCGTACCAGCCGGTCACCGTGCGCGTGGTGTAGGTGTTGTTGGCAGGATCAGCGTCGGCGGCGGTCTGGTAGTAGTCCTCGAGACCAGTCGGCGGGACGATCGCGGTGTTGGCGGTCTGGTAGTTCAGAGCCTTGCCGGTGAACGCCTTCACCTTGTTGTTCGCGTCAACAGCCGCGTTCTTCGGGAAAGCCCAAGTCACCTGGCTACTCTGGTAGTTGTAGTAGAACACAACCGGGACGATGTTCTTCGTATCCCAACCGGCCTCGACGGTCACGGTGCGATCGTTGGCGTTGGCACCCGGCAAATCGGCGACGTTCTTGGAGAAGTCGACCTTCTCGCCCTTCTCGCTGAACCATCCGATGAACTCGGCGTTCTTCTTGGCCGGGTCGGACGGCTGCTCCACGGGCTTGTCACCCGGAACCTGCTCCGTGTAGTAGGAGTGGGCAGCGCCCTGAACGCCGTCGTTGGTCGGGTTCGCACCGAACTTGTAGGTGATGGTCCACGCCTTGGCGTCGGCATCGGCGAACTTCACACCATAGACAGTGAAATCAGCCTTCGGCACGTACGCGTCGAGGGTTCCATCCTGATCGGCGTCGATCTGCTCGTAGTCGACGGTGCTGTTTGCGACGTTCTTCGTGAAGTCGTACTCGGTGCCGAGCGGAGCCTGCCACTGGTCCTGCTTGAGGGACTCAGGGGCACGGAACGCCGGGAACGGACGGCCGGCCAGCGTGTACTTGGTCAGCTCCTCGGAAGTGCCGTTCTTGTGGAACTTCACAGCGGCGAGGTTCTCCTCATCCTGCGGGGCGACGGCCTTCACGAAGTACGGGTACAGGGTGATGTCGGAGGTGATGGCCTGATTCGTGTACAGGTCCTGCTTCGTGGTGCTGTTCGTGTACGTCCAGCCCGCGAACACATAGCCCTTGGTCGGAGCCTTGGGTTCGGCCGGGAACGCCTTGGCGTAGGCCTCGGCGCTAATCGGCTCGTTCTGCTTGACCTCGATCTGGCCCAACTGCACACCGTCGGAGCGCTTGAAGGTCACAGTGTTGGCCTCGGCGTACTGAGCGTACAGCTTGGTGTCGCCCTTGACCGCGAAGCCCTTGGAGGAGACCTTCTGAGTGCCGGCCAAGTCATAGGAATAGCCGCTGAAGATCTTGTGATCCGTCAGGCTGTCGGCGTATGGGTTGGCCAGACCGTTGGAGCCATCCAGAACGAACGTGTCGCCGTAACGGTAGTGACCGTCACCGAACGCGTTCTTGCTGGTCCAGTACGGCTGGTACGGAGTGTCCTTGCGGTACACGGCAACGCTGAACGAATTGTCGTCGGTGTTGACCGGATCCTCAAAGCCAGTGGCGTTTGCGGTCGCGGCCGCCACGCCCATGGTCGCGATCATCGCGACGGAGGCGAGGCCGGCGAGCGGCGCGCGCCAAACCTTGTTGTTTCCTGTCATAGTCAGGAACCTTTCTTCTAGGGACACAGGAAACATGGGGGATGCCAGATTCCACGTTGGGGGCCGGCCGTACGCCGCTGAGTGCGCTGGTTAACGGTCCATGTGGGCGGGGTTCTGACCTTACCCGGAATGTCCATAGGCTGGAGAGCAGGGTCGGGCGTCCGGCCCTAGGCCGAAGCTTGTCGTGCGAGCGGATGTATGGGGACGACGAGCGTCTTCCCCGGCCTTGCTCGTTCCCACACCAATGGGAAACGCGAGGATCTACGCGATCCACATGTCAGCGAGGAACTTCGGCTACAAGGGCGGCCTGTTCAGTGACTTCTATACGCCGCATATTGCATCCGGCTGTAGATCCATTCGTGTCACTGCCCCAGCCACGGAGGAACGCGGATGCGGGTCACCCCGGTCACCCGGCGTTACCTGTCATCCTCGATCCCGCTCAAAGTACCGAAATTGTGCGATCACCGCGAAAAGACAGTGGGGTCGTTTGTCGGAGATACCGACGAACGACCCCACTGCGAATGGTTAACTTATGAAGCGGTCACTTCTTGATTGCGTAGGCCTTGAAGGCAAGGCCCTCATCCTTCCATCCAGCTTTGACCGCATTGTTCACTTCGGTCTCGGATACAGTGAGCAGGTGCTCGCCGGAATTCTTGTTGTACAAGCGATACACGGTATCCGGAGCATCGGCTGCCACATGCCAAGCGACGCCTTCGTTCTTCCATCCAGCCTTTACGAGATCGTTCTTCTCGTCCTCCTTCAACGTATAGAGGTGGGAACCATCGTTCTCGTTATAAAGACGGTAGACCGGAGTCGCCTTCGTGTCGTTCGTGGTCTGGAACTGTTCGCCTTCGCGAATCCAACCAGCGTGGATCAGGTTAGTGTATTCGTCAAAGTTAGTCGTGCAGAGGTGGGAGCCGCCGCGGGTCCCATTCGGGTTGAATGCACGATAGACGGCCTCGCGATCTTCCGGAACTTCGGGCTGCTCCGGAGTGGAGGGCGTCTCGTCGCCCTTGCCGAGGGTCACGGTCACGGTCTTGCCGGACTGGCGTCCGGTGACGGTGAGCTTGTAGCCTTCCTTCGCGTTCTTCAGCTCGATTTCGGTGGTTCCTGCGGTCTGCACGCGGACGCCGGAAAGCGGGGTGCTGGAGGCGGACTGGTCGACGATCTTGCCGCTGACGTCGGCCAGCTGATAGGCGAGGACCGCGTCACCGTTGAAGCCGGCGGCCTTGGCGGTGTAGGGCGCCGTCCTTGCCATCGACGCAGGAGGCGTTCGGGCCGGAGGCGGCGATGACCGCCTTCAGACCATTGTGCTCCCCCATGATCGGTCCTTTCGCCCCTCTTGATGTAATACAAGGCCAACCCTAGGAATCATGCTTATCGCCTGAACGACACCTATGGGGCACCTTGGGGATATTTGGGTAAATTCTCGGAATCTTCCGAGAATGAGAATCAGTATTGTGTTACGCAGACTGAAATTCGGATTCAGCGGACGGGATGTGGCCTGTGCCTGTCCGCTGACTATGGGCAAATCGGGACAACAGATAACAGAATCGGCTACAAATCAACGATCCGTCAATCTTGTCGTTGCAAAGTCACCATATCTCAGATAGCTTCATATGCATGGAAAGCGACGCCTTCATCAATCCATCCCTGCGACATTAAATCATTCAGCTCTTTCTGGCTGGTGACAAGCATATGCTGCCCAGCATTAGGGTTATATAACTGATATACAGGGACTCCACCGGATTGACGTGCGAAGAAAACTCCTTCAGAATACCAGCCTGCAACACGCAAAGAGGCAACCTCGGATTCATCAGTTGTGTACAGGTAATCATCTGTCAACGGATTATGCAAACGGGTGACGTTTTGGCTCCCCGTAACAGCCTGTTGCCGAACATAAAACGCATGACCTTCATCACGCCATCCAGTCCAATCCTGATCCAGAACGTTAATTTCGTTCTTGCTGATCGAAAACATATGAACACCATTAGCAGTGTTATACATGCGAGTAACGGAAACTATCCCCTTCTCGTCAGCAGTCTCTCCACTAGGCATCACATTGGAGAGAAAATCCAGATACATCAACTGTGCCTCAATATTTTTTACGAATATATCAACCGAACTATGCGGGCCATTATCTGGATACCATGAATAAACCGACTTCGCCCCAACTGCACGAAGACTCCGCTCTAGAGCTACAGTCTGGTGGTAATCAACAGTTGAATCGTTCTTGCCATGCACCAGTAGAATTGGCTTGGCGTCCGCGTTGACATACTCAATAGGACTCGCCAGCATTGCTTCTTCATTGGTATATCCAGCTCCAAGCAGCAAATTCTTCGCATAGGCGGCGCTCGCAGAATCATCGTGGGATGAGGTGCCCCACTCTGCCACATTAGAAATACCGTAATCACTGATAACGGCTTGAATATCACTTGATACCGTACCGTTACCATCATTCGTGTCGACAAATTGCTCACCATATGTTTCATCCATCAGCATCGCCAAATGAGCGCCAGCCGACTCACCGAAAACAGCGATTTTCTTGCCATCCACGCCCAACGACTGAGCGTTTGCACGAAGGAACCGAATCGCCGACTTGCAGTCGTTAATCTGAGCTGGCCAAGGCGACTCATCCGCCAGACGGTAATCTATGGAAGCAACGGCATAACCGCTTTTCAACAGAATACTCACCAGAGGCATTCGATCGGACATAGATTTGTCCCCATGAACCCAAGCTCCACCATGAATGAAGACCACGAGAGGATGCCCCTGCCCATCCCCACTGCTATTCCAAGCCCTGGGACTGTAGAAATCAAGCTTCTGTGTCTGCGTTGCAGACCAAGGAGCTGTATAAGGAATATCGGAACGTACTTGAATGGTCTCCGGAACGCTCGCTTCCTCAGCATCAGCAACGTTAGCCGTAAAACCCATCAATACGGAAAGGATAATCGCAAACACGGCAACTGCACCACACCACGACTGACGTATTCTCTTCGCCCGAATATGCTTATCCAATGCCATAAATCTGTCTCTCCAGTATCAAGTCCACACTTACTATAGCTGGCCCTGAGATTTGAAGCCTCGTACTAGTTGTCGAAAAGTGAGG
>NZ_JFAO01000069.1:0-9589 GCF_006408945.1 Bifidobacterium sp. UTBIF-78 | reverse complement strand
CCCCCGGTGGCAAAATGGGACGAAACGTAACACTGCTTCGTTTGAAACTTACGTTTCGTCCCATCACTGGCCGCGCACCCCAGTTTGCACCGCAGTTACCCAGCACAAGCTCAGCCGGATGACCCGGAACCGCGCACAAACCAGCCCGCAACCGGCACCTCACACGACCGACACCGGTCAGCACACCGGCGGGAGACGAACGAGCAAACGCGGCCGTCAAGATTCACCAAGCATGCGATGCCGCATCGGTGCACCGCGATGGACGACCTGGTCGACGGCAGGGTGGAAGGCGCATCGCTCAAATACGACCTGTCGGAATGGTGTTCCTTCCATTTCCAACACCATCGCGCACGCGGCGCAAAGGCCGATACGAGAATCATCTACCGGCGCACCGACGACGGAATCCAGGTCAGGGGATTCGGCCACCGTCACCTGCCCCGAGACATCTACCGGCACATCATGGCCGAAAGACCTTGACGGGCCGATGCCGCGATTTTGTTGGGATAGATCGCCCCAGCAGGTAAGTTAGCTCGCCGCCTCGCAACTGGCCGCCGACGGTCGGGCGGCCTCCGCGCGGCTGAAGATTGTCGATGACGTAGTCGAAGGCCTTCTTGAAGTGCTCCAACGGCGTGTTGGAGATATAGGGACTCAGTCCGGGGACCTTGAAGTAACCGAGGGCCAGGGTCTGCATGCCACGCGACCCGTAGGCGGCGGCACGCACCTTGTTGATGCCGCCGCCGAATCCGTTGAGCACGATGACGGTGGGAAACGGTCCGTCGCCGGCGGGGCGCAGCGCCGACATCCCGCAATCGCGGCTGCCACGACCGCATGTTTTTCGATCACGGCAGCCGGTATCTGCGGTTGCGACTGTTCGTGGTGTCGGTGGGAACAACCTTGCCCTGCTTGACCAGAGACCTGAGCGTACGTCGCGCGGTTTCCACGGATACGCCGGTCTGTTCGGCCAGTTCGCGTGCGCTGCAGGCCCCCTGACGCGTCATGATCGACAGGAACGCCACCTCGCGACCAGCACCTGGCTTCCCGCCGATACCGACGAAGGATGCCGAGACGATTGGATCGTCGCCGGCAAGGTCATCCTGTCCGACACGACTCGTCAACCTCCAATCCGCCTTCGCGGGACGGTGGAACACCACGGCGAACTGATCCGCCGACGCCCGGAATTCCGGCTCGGGCAATCCACGCTCCCGCATCAGCCGGACCATGAGCTCCACGCCGGAGCCCTGTCCCTCGATCGTCGGACCGGCGACGGGAGCCGGCACCGACTCCATCAGCTGCATGAGGATCGCGTTACGACAGCGCGACGTTCCATCAGCGATGTTCTCCAACGTTTTGCCGCCCCACAGCCCGCCCGGGTTGCGAACCACGACACGATCGGAGAATACGTCCACGGATACGGACTGCCCGGTGAAATAGGGATGGTATTCGCGGTGCACGACCGCGTTGGCGATGGCCTCGCGCAACGCCTCCACCGGCAGCTCGCATTCATCGCGGCGGCCCACCCCGTTCACGACGGATATCGTGCGCAGATTCCTGACAGTGGCATGCACCGCATCCTCGATGGCCGTCGGCAACGGTCCGTCGCATAGCACGCGGTCCAGGAATCGAGGCATGCCCGGCATGGATTTGCCGGTTCCAGGATGGCATGCCACGTCGATAAGCAGTTTGGGTTCGAACTGCTGCGGATACTGCCCCAAGGCAAGCAGGCCAGCCAGCCGCACCCTGCCGTCGGACGCGAGGACATTGAGCCGTTCCAACCGCGTGGCCCGGTCCGTAACGCCTGCCAACGCCTTCGAGGTGAGCTTCCGCCCGATCAGGGCATCCGTCAGCTCCCCGTCCAAATCATCAACACCACTTTCCGGGACCGGCGTGGAATCCGCCCGACTCGGAATCAGCGCATTGCGGTACTCGTAGATCTCCATATGCGTCAACCGGAGGTCCTTGTCGTCGCCCCCTCTTGTAGCTGCCCGCCTCCACCCCCTTGGCAAGGATGTAGCAAGGCTTGAACCCAATCTCGTTCTCGATGATCCGTATGGCCAGGACCTGCCCGCCGTCCACCTCGACACGGTCCATCACATAACGGGGAGGATTGCCGAGGCGTGAGCCGGAGACACCTCCGTCCCCCATGCCTTCGATGAACTGGTCACGGACCTTATCCAAGTCGAAATGCTCCGCCAAGGCAAACCCACGACGCTCATCCAGACCGAGCAGAATCAGCCCGCCGAACGTATTTGCGAACGCGCTGACCGACTCCCACACATCCGAGCTCAAACGGTCCGAGCAGGATTTCGCCTCACACCGTGCATCGTCCGTACCATATCGGCGTAGCCGCCCGATAGCCTGCCTGGCGTCCTTCGACAAATCCTCCAACGACTCGGTCATATCACCCCCCATCTCAGTCATTATCTCAGTCAGCGACCGAGAAGATGACCAAGATGTCCAAGCCGACACGACCCCCCCCCGCAACCGGGAAACCGTTGGCCTGCCTGATCTTTCCGGACCACCGACGGCGGATTCTGCGTGCGCCGGTGTTCTTCTCGGTCATCATCTCGGTCAGCGTCTCAGTCAGCGACCGAGAAGATGACCAAAATCCGGGCGGCGGAGCGCCCCCGTTCACGTCAGTTCCTCCAAACCTCAGAAACGTGCAATCTACGCACTATGCGAAACCTCATAAATATGCAATCCCATGGTGTGATTATCCCTGAGAAACATGCAATCATAGGGAGAAACGATGCTACGTCGCAAGGCATACGACAGGCTGGTCGAATGGAAGCGGTCAAGCGAGGGACAGACCGTCATGCTGATTTAGAGGCCCGGCGCGTGAACAAATCCACCATCGCCGAGGAGTTCACTCGCAACGAATACGATTCGTACGCCCTCGTGAACTTCACCAAGGTGGGGAATGAGTTCCGGCAGACGCAAATACACGCCGGTATGCCACAAGTTGGTCGCGGCCTACATCCCGAAGAGGGACATGGCGGCCGCCGACCGAACCAAACTATGCAATACACCAACAGCGGCGCGTGCGCATCACCGTGCTGGAAACCGCAGTCGTTGCGCGACACACTGCTCAAGGCGGGACGCACGCCGCTCGACCGGTACGGCGACACCGGAGCGGACCGGTCCGGAGAGGCACTCCGGTAGAGGTCGGCCCGCGGCGAGCATGACGCAGTCATCACCAACATCGAATCCCGAACGTCAGGAGATGACCGACGACGCAACGAACGTTCGCGTCTGAGCAGGGGACTGCCCACAGGTCAGCTCGTACGCGCATAATGAGGTTGGAATTCCCCCGGATTGGGGATGCCGCGAGATTATCGTTCCCTGTTTTACAACTTATCGATTCACGATTTTACGATACTTGGATTCCCTGTTTTACAAGACGCGGATGCCACCCGCGACGGCGAACGGCGATCGGGCGGTGAAGACGGGAACCCTTGCACCCCGTAGGATGCGCGGCGGGGAAGGCCGCAATGCCTGACCCGATGCAGGAAACCAGCCTTCTGGGCGCACGTATTGGCCGACGAATCAGAAATGTATATCCTTATGGATATACGAAAGGAAGTCCGGTCATGGAAGCAACCGCGACGGTCGCCAAATGGGGCAACAGCGAGGGCATCCGCATCCCCCGCGAGATTAGGGAGGCCACCGGCATACACGAGGGCACGACGGTGAGTCTGGAGACGCGCGACGGCGCAATCATCATCCGCCCGGCCACCGGAGCCGCCAGAAGAATCGGCCGCTACACCCTGCCCGACCTCGACGCACTGTTCGCCGGATATCAGGGCCCCCAGGCCACCGGGGACGGATTCGCCGCGCCGGCGGGACGGGAGGAGCTATGACCGGCAACGGATACCGTCGCGGCGACATCGTCGTGGCCGACCTCGACCCAGCAGCGGGGCACGAGCAACACAAACGATGCTATCTGCTCGTCGTGGGCAACGAGCAGTTCAGCCGCACCTGCAATCTGACGCTCGCATGCGCCATCACGTCGCAGGACAACGGATATCCGCTGCATCTGCCAATCCACCCCATCTCCATGAACAAGACCATCGAGGGATTCGTGGAGGTCGAGCAGCTCAAGGCGCTCGACCTGAAAGCCCGCAACGCAGAAACCGTGGGCTGGGTCCCCGGCGACGAGATGGACCGGATCACCGGCATGATACTCGCCTGCATCGCCTGACTCCCCTCCCCTTCTTTTGGAAGAGACAACCAATATGGCCGACCGCGTGATGAGGCAATATCGGGAATCGCCTCATCACGCGGTCGGCCATATTCTCTTGACTGGCGTGGGATATCGCGATGGCGTCTATCGTAGCGGGTGGAATGCGGTGCCGGTTCGGGAGATGGCGCCGAGCCAGTTGAGCGAGGGGCGGGGCTTGCGTTCGAAGGTGTCCTCGTCCCAGCCGATTAGGCCGAAGGTGGGTTTGAAGGAGCCCCATTCGTAGTTGTCGAGCAGGGACCAGTGGATGTATCCGCGCACGTCGATGCCGTCGTCCATCGCGTCGTGCAGGCCGGCGAGGGCGTCGAACGTGTAGTCGATGCGCCGGTTGTCGTCCGAGGTGGCCAGACCGTTCTCGGTGACGACGATGGGCGTGTGCTTGGCGACCTGCCATGTGTGGCGGACGGCGATGCCGAGCGCCGGCGGGAAGTACTCCCATCCGGTGAGCGTGCGTTCCACGTCGTCCGGATGCGGGACCGGGCCGTCCTTGCCGATGAAGGTGCGCAGGTAGGCCTGTACTCCGATGAAGTCGTCTCCAGTACCGGCCTCGGTGAAGTAGTCCTCGCGAGGGTACTGGTATTCCTCCATTTCCTTCTCGCATCCGGGCATGGCGTGGAACGCCTGGCATGCGATGGTCCATCCGACGTTGGCGTCGGGCAGGGCCTGCTTGATGATGTCGCGGCTCATGTGGTGTGCATCGACCAGTGCCTTGGAGATCACCGGGTCAGGGGCCGGTAGGGAGGCGGCGATGAAGTCCGTTCCCTCGGTGCCGCCCTGGGTGAGTGCGACCATGTTGGGTTCGTTGATGGTGCAGATCCATTTGACGTCGTGCAGGATCGGCAGGACGTAGCGCACGTAGCGTTCGAATTTCTCGAGCGCGTCCGGTCGTTTCCATCCGCCTTCGGCGGCGAACCACAGGGGCATCGTGAAGTGGTAGACGGTCACCATCGGCTCAACGCCGTATTCATGGCAGGCGTCGATCATCGCGCGGTAGTGGAGGAGCTCTGCCTTGGAGAAGCATCCCTCGGCCGGTTCGATGCGCGCCCATTCGATGCCGAAACGGTAGGTGGTCAGCCCCGAGTCGGCGAGCAGGCGGATGTCGTCGCGATACCGGTTGTAGCTGTCGGCGGCATCACCGGATGGCTCCTTGACGTCGGTGCGCGGGGAGTGTTCGCCTGCCCACCAGTCGCTGGCGGTGTTGTTGCCCTCGACCTGGTGGCCGGCCGTGGCCGCACCCCAGAGGAAGCCATCTGGGAAGGAATAGGTTGCGGAAGTCATGGAAACCTCTTTCTGATATAAGGAGTTGTTACTTGATGCCGGTCATGGCGACGCCCTGGATGAAGTAGCGCTGCAGGAACACGAACAAAAGCAGGATGGGCGTGATCACCAAGACCGAGCCGGCGAGCAGCACGCTGTAGTTCGTGGCGTTCTGTCCGGTGGAGTACAGGGACAGCGCCACCGGCAGCGTGTACATCTCCTCGCTCTGCGCAGAGACCAATGGCCACAGGAAGTTGTTCCAACTGGACAGGAACGTGAGGATGGACAACGTCGCCAGGGCGGGACCGCACTGCGGCAGCACGATCTGGAAGAAGATGCGCAGCTCCCCCGCGCCGTCGACCCTAGCGGCCTCCATGAGCGCGTCCGGGATGCCGCCGATGAACTGACGCATGAGGAACACGCCAATCGGCTGGCACAGGAACGGCAGGATCAGCGCCGCGTACGTGTTCGAAAGGTGCAGATTCGAGATAATCACGAACAACGGCACGAACGTGGCGACGGATGGCACCATCAGCGTAACCATAACCACGCCGAACAGGATGTTCTTGCCCGCGAAGTCCATCTTGGCCAACGCGTATCCGACCATCGAGCAGAACACGATGTTGCCGAGTACGGTGATCACAGCGACCACAAGGCTGTTGGTGAAGAACGAACCGAAGTTCAACTGGGTGAACCATTGCGTGAAGTTCGCGAGGGTCGCGTGCTCAGGCAGGAGCTTCGGTGGTTTGGCGAGAATCTCCCGCTGGGTCTTGAGCGATCCGAGCACCATCCACAGGAAGGGGAAAATCCAGACCACACTAATCAGCGCGAGAATGATGTACGAGATGCCACGACCTTTGACAAATCGCTGACCGAGCGAGAGCTTGTTGTCCGGAATTGACACGGACTTGGTTGTTGCGCTCATATCATGTCTCCTTTCAGTAGTTTCAGCCATCTCAGCCATCGGAACGCAGCACACGGAACTGCAGTACGCTCACCAGCGCGATGATGATGAACAGCACCCAGCTGGCTGCGGAAGCGATGCCATACTGGCCGAATCCGAACTTCTGGTAGACGTAGTATGCGGCGGACAGCGTGGAGTCCAGCGGGCCACCCTGCGTCATGACGAACGATTCCTCGAAGAACTGCAGGTACGCCACGGACAGGAGCACAGCGCCCAGCAGGAGCGTGGGCTTGAGCAGCGGCAGGGTGATGGAACGGAATGCGCACCACTTGCTGGCCCCATCAATCGCCGCAGCCTCCTTGAGCTCCTCCGGGATGGCCTGCAGGCCGGCCAAGAAGATGATCATCAAGGTGCCCATGTTGCGCCAGATGGTCATGACCATGAGCGCAGGCAACGCGTAATGCGTGTCGTGCAGCCAGTCCGGCCCTTGGATGCCGACCAGCGAGAGCAGCGAGTTGAGCAGACCGTCGGCCTGGAGGATGTAGCGCCACACCACCGAGACGGCCACGACGCTGGCCAGGACCGGTGCGTAGAAGAGGGCCCGGAAGAACGCGTTGACGTGCTGCAGACCCTTGTCGAGCGCCACCGCGAACGCGAGGGCGATGACCATGGTGATGGGCAGGCCGACGAGCACGAAGATGCCGGTGACCTGCAGCGAATGCAGGAAACGCGCATCGGAGAACAACGCGATGTATTGCTTGAGCGCCACGAAGTTCACGTTGAACGGGGTGCGCAGGTCGCGGGAGGTGATGTCGGTGAACGACATCGCCATCGAGGAAATCAGGGGGATCAGCATGAACACACAGAAGATGACTGCGAACGGCAGGGCGAATCCCCATGCGAGCAGTGTCCGGCGGTGGCGAAGGGCGCTGCCGTAGCCCTTCGCCTTGTCTAATGAGCGCTTGGCCATCATCGGTTACCTATAGATTGGCGTTTCCAACCGGACTCATTCACCGATGCCTATCGAGTCGGCCTCGGACTGGAGTCTCTTGAGACCGTCCTCTACGCTTATCTGCCCTTTGTGAATTTGCTCCATGATGCGATCACCGGCAGCAGAGACCTGAGTCCACGTCACAACGGCAGGAGGGGCTGATGTGCTCTTCAGCTGATCGCCATATGCCTTGAGCTTCTCATCATTCGCCAATACATCCGACTCCCAAGCTTTCTGCGAAGAAGGGAGAACCGAAGCCTTCCGATACCAATTAACCTGAGTTTCCGGCTGCATCATCCATTGGATGAATTTCCAAGCCGATTGCTTATTCTGAGATTCGTTCATTACCACCAAATCAGCGCCACCAACAAACGAAGTAGAGGATTTGCTGCCCTTGGGAATGACAGCTGTAGCGTACGTGTCAGGATCTCCACCTTGTGTTGCAATCTGGCTAATGGTGGTCGGACCGCCAGTCATAATCGCAGTCTCCCCCGAAACAAATTTAGTAATACCCACACCCGGCAACGCATCAGAACTAGTACTCGACAACCCCTCCTTGAAGAACCTATCGATATATTCCGTCGCTTCTTTCATCTCAGGAGTGTCCAAAGTCCATTCCTTCTTGTCGTTCATCAACGAAACCCCATCGGAGAAATACGCCCAGAGTGTACCTTGCCACGAATCCGCACCTCCAGCACCGATAGCCATACCGTTCTTGACACCTTCAACGGATTTCACGTCTTTTGCCATCTGATGGAGTTCATCAAAGGTTTCCGGAGCTTTATCCCATCCTGCCTTCCTTGCGATATCGGTTCGATAGTACAGTACGTGACTATCCACATACCAAGGAATACCAAGCTGAACATTATTGACTTGTCCAGTCTTTAGCGGGCCATCTGACAAATCGCTTAAATCGAAATTCTCAGGTACTCTTTGAAAAGCATTTGAAAAATCTGCCATCCATGTTGTTCCCATCTGCATGACATCCGGCACTTTACCGGCGGCTATGGCGGTTTGGATCTTGTCATGCGCGGAAGCCCACGGGATTGCGGTCACTTTGACCTTGACGTCCGGGTTCTCTTTCTCGAAGTCCTTGACGAAGTCGCCGAGCAGCTCGCCCTCGTTGCCCATGGCCCATACGGTGAGCTCTCCGGTGGCCTTGCCCGAATCGATGGTGGTGACGTCGTCTGCGGCCGCCGAATTGTCATTCGTCCTCCCGCACCCGGCCACCCCGGCCAGCATCGCCACGCTGGCGACCGCGGCAATCGAGGCCTTGAACATGCTACGCTTCATTTCATTCCTCCTTGAACCTTTTGCTTTCTTGCAATCTATGGATTTAACCGCTTAGATTGCAATTACTATTTAAGCGCGTAGATTGTTGTTTGTCAAATTCCACACCTGTTCGACACGCAATCCCGTCTGGATGTACCTGCCGCAAATCAGGAATCAATGCCCTTAAGAATCAACTAATCAGCAGCCACAACTTTCACGCACAAGCAATCGAACTGGGACTTGATGATATTCATTACGCTCCCAAGGTGCTCCCGCACGCTCATCTAACAATTGAGCAGCAAGACGCCCCATAGTCTCCATAGGCTGACGAACCGTGGTCAGTGAAGGGGACATCAGTTCGCCAGCAAGGACTCCATCAAAACCCGTTACAATGACGTCTTCCGGCACCCCTAATCCCGCATCGCGCAGGACTTGAATGACCTCAAACGCAGTCTGATCGTTTGTGCACATCAACGCCTGCGGCAACCGCCCATGATCTATAGCCTCGCATAACCCCACCAGACGTGAATCCGCTGCAGTCATGCTGTTTTCATCCAACGGACATTTCGGGACATCAAGGCCCCGTCTTTTCAAGCATTTACGTAGTGCAGTAAATCGCGAGTAAGTATCATAATTGCTACAATCACCTATGAACGCAATGTCATGGACACCATGCACATCAATAAGATGATCGACTAGTTGATTGATGCCTGCCTCGTTGTCACAACAGATGCACGCCAGCGGCTCTTCAACAGGACCTTGGCTAAGCCGCACAATCGGAATGTTCCGGCTTAACGATAAAAGCGGTAAAGAAGTTACATATCCACTAGGGAATATGGCCAAGCCGTCAACCCTTCCAGCGACTTCGATAATTCCTTGCCCCACATCAGAACCAGCAGTAGTCCCTAGTAGCACACTGCAACCTCTA
>NZ_JFAO01000068.1:0-9749 GCF_006408945.1 Bifidobacterium sp. UTBIF-78 | reverse complement strand
GAGCAAACAAACCGCCGAGGTATATCAGCGACATCGGGGTCGCCATGTTGCCGATGGTGTGCAACGGCTTCAGGATGAGCTCCGGCACTTTGACGCCAAGCAGAATCAGGGCCAGCGCGATCATCACGCCGATGAATGCTGGGTTGACGAACCGGCGGAGCAGCCCGAGCACGCGTGAACCCAGCGAGGGGCGCGACGCGGCGGGCAGGTCTCCCCCGGCGTCCCCAACCGCGGGCCGAACTGGCTCGCACAGCCATACACCATACGTCCACAACAGCGTTTGGTCGATGATCGACATCAGCGCCACATAGATCGCGCCCTCCCGCGGCCACAATGCCATGATGAGCGGGATGCCGATGAATCCGGCATTGCCGAACACCAGCGATGCCTGGAAAACATGACTGCGCGAACCTTTGAGCCGTAAAAGATGCGCGAATGCCCAGAACGTAAGGATGAGCAGACCGTACATCACGGCGGTCAGCAGCATCACGCCCCAGTTGGCCTCGAGGTGCGAGCGGTCCGTGCCGTCCACGGCATTCGAGAACACCAGCACCGGGATGAGCACGTTGAGCAGCAGCGAGCACATGCCGTCCAACGCGGTCTTGCCATAGAAGCGCAGACGCACGCACACGTATCCCACCATCAACATGATGAGAAAACCGACCAGCTGGCCGACCATCACGCCGAACTGTCCCACAACGCTCCTCACTCTCGTGGATTCCGCAACGCTCGTGAATCCCGCAAAACCATCCGCGACTATGTAAGGCATGCATCTGGACAGCCGTGGCCTCACCCTCACCCGCAGGGCGCCACCCTCAGGCCCGCGCCATCCTCAGGCCCGCCACCCGGCAAGGAAGGACCCGGCCTTGGCCTCGTCATCACGATACTGCTTGCCGCATTCGTCGATAAGCCCGTGAAACTCCTTGCAATCGGCCACGGTGAGCCCACTGGCGAGCGCTATCGGATGGTAGATCGTACGGAACGCCGGATATCCGTCCGGCACGTCGTACCCGAGGAACCGGAACAGCCGACGGGAATAGGTGTCGGCGATGAACACCCGGCGATCGAAGACGTAGAGCAGCAGGTCATCGGCGGTTTCGTTACCGATGCCGAACAGTCCCAGCATCTCCGCGCGCAGTTCGTCGTCGGGTACTCCGGCCACGCGCTCGGGGTCGGCGCCGCAACGGTCAAGGTACCACCGGGTGACCGCCTGCAGTGCACGCGACTTGTTCCGGAAGAAGCCGGACGGGCGGATGAGGTCCTGGAGTCGTTCGTTGTCCATGTCCGCAATGGCTCGAGGAACAAGCGCACCGGCATCCCGCAGGGCGTCGAGCGACCGATCGGCGTTACGCCAGGAGGCGTTCTGGATGAGCACCGCTCCGACCATGATTTCGTAGAGGGATTCGGCCGGCCACCAGCCGGTCGGACCCATCGACTCCATCATCGTGTGGAACAGTCGTTCCATGTCATCCGAAGTCGGCACCCGCATGCTCGCGGCCCGCCGGCGCACGCCATGCCGTCTAGGTCTTACGGGTTGCTTCGCGGATTGTCCTGCGGATTCCACAGGGCCTACGGATTTCGCGAGCCCGGCAGGCCCCACGGGCGTCACGTCACTCGTCAACGCCGAGCTCCTTGACCAGCCAGGCGCGTTCGGCGGCGATCTCGGCATCGTGAATCTGCGTGATGGCGATACGGTACTTGTCAGTCAGGCTTTCGTTGTCGATCGGCCCTTCACCGTCGCTGTACATGCGCCGGACGTCCGAATCCAGCAGATCGAGCCGACGCCGCAGTACGGCATTGCGATCGGCGACATCGGGGATGACGGACAGGAAGGACATCACCACCGACCATTTGGTGATGTCGCTGAGCATGTAGCCATCCGTGCTCTTCAGCTCCTCGATGAGCTTCTCGCGGCCCGCCGGCTCAAGGTGGAATTCGCGCAGACGCCGGCCATTGACCACGTTGAACGACTCCCCCAGATATCCGGCCTTGACGAACTTGCCGGTGACGGAATGCAGCGTGCCGTCGCTGAAGGCGCGGTTGTATCCCTGCAGCTGTTCCATCTTCTTGCGTAGCCGGTAGCCGCACAACGGCTCCTCGGAAAGGAAGCCCAACGTCATGATTTCCACGATATTCATGCATTCATGATACCTCAGTCTGAGATATTTCAGAACGACACGCCGTATCACGCGCCACGAAACCATCTCCAAACCCTTGGAATTCCGGCGTTCTTTCACATGACATAAATCCTGTTGATATATCTCAGCTTGAAATATATCAACATGGGGTGCATACTGGCATCAACGCGAACACCGCAGACCGGCATCCACAGCATCCGGCACCACGGCGGTCGCCGACAAACGAACCAGCACAACCATCAACCTTCATCATCGAAAGGAATCATCATGAGCAACATCACCATCTTCGGCGCAGGCAACATCGGCTCGGCCGTGGCGGGCATTGCCGTCAAGTCCGGCGCCACTGTGCAGGTCATCGACCGCAACGCCGACAAAGCCGCCGCGGCCGCCGATGGCGTCACCGGCGCGAAGTTCGGCGAGGCCGCCATCACCGGCGACATCGTCGTTCTGGCCCTGCCGTTCCCCGCCTACGACGAGGCGATCGCCGCCTACGCCGACCAGCTTGCCGGCAAGACCGTGGTGGACGTCTCCAACCCGATCGACTTCACCACCTTCGACCTCGCCCTGCCGGAAGGTGCCAAGTCCGCCGCCGAGTACGTGGCCGCCAAGCTCCCGCAGTCCCATGTGGTCAAGGCGTTCAACACCACCTTCGCCGCCACGCTGGCCACCGGCGAGAACGACGGCGCGCCGACCGTGGTGCAGCTGGCCGCCGATGACGAGGATGCCAAGAAGTCTGTGGCCGCCTTCATCGAGGCCGCCGGACTCAAGACCGTGGACGCCGGCGCTCTGAAGCGCGCGCAGTACCTCGAGGGCTACGGCGCGCTGCAGATCATCCTCGGCGTGACGAACCAGACCCCGTGGACCGCCGGTTTCAAGGTCGTCAAGTAACCGCAGGAGATCCAATATCTCAAGAGATCATTGGGTGATACTCGCCGCCTGTGGAGCGCCGCACGTTATGCCGTGCGGCGCTCCTTGCGTTCCACCAGCACATTCTTCAGCAAATAACGCAACAGTGGCAACGAGGTCGCGAACGTCAGCACGTCGGACACGGTCTGCGCCACCTCAACACCCGTGATTCCGATGAAGTGAGGCAGGATGAGCACCGCCGGAGCCAGATACAGTCCCGTGCGGCACACGGCGAGGAAGGACGCGATACCGGTCTTTCCCAAGGTCTGGCTCATCATATTGCCCATCATGTTCGTGCCGTTGAGCGCCACGGTGATGCATTGGAAGTGCAGCGCGGCCACACCCACAGCCACCACGGCGGGGTCGGAGCGGAAGATCTTCACCAGTTGCGGGGAGGCGACCCAGATCAGCGCGCCCAGCACCAGCAGCACGCCGGTGGAAAGCTTGATGCAGAACCAGAAGCCCTCACGCACACGGGCGAACTTCCCGGCCCCATAGTTGTAGCCGCACACCGGCTGGAAGCCTTGACCCAGTCCGATGATCACCGAATTCACGCCGAGCATGATGCGCATCACGATAGCCATGCCCGCGATCGCCGCGTCGCCGAACGGATTGGCGGCTATGTTCACGCAGGTGGTGGCGATCGAACCGGCGCTCTGCCGGACCAGCGAAGGCAGACCGCCGCCGAGGATCTCCCGAGCCAACAGCATATCCGGCCGGCAGTTGCGCAGGGAGAGCTTCAGCACGCCGAATCTGGCGCTCATCGTGGTCAGGATGAGGAAGCTTACGGTCTGGCAGATGCCGGTGGCAAGGCCCGCCCCGAAAATCCCCAAGTCAAGTACGAAGATGAACAGCGGCGCCAACAGGAAGTTCAGCAGCGAACCGATGACAAGGCCGATCATGCCGAACGCCGACTGACCTTGATACCGCAACAGTCCGTTCAGCGCGAACGAGCCGCATACGCAGGGCGCGGCCATCAGAATCGGCGTCAGATATTGCACGGCATAGGGGGCGATGGTCGCGGTCGAACCGAGTCCTATCACCAACGGTCGAAGCATGGCAAGGCAGACGGCCGCCACCAACGCGCCGCACAGCACGGCGCCCGCGAAGCCCAGGGCCAACAGCCGCGCGGCGCGCTCGTTGTTGCGTTTGCCGAGTTCGCGGCTCATCGAATTGCCCGCACCGTTGCCGAAGAAGAAGCCGATGGCCTGCAGGATGGTCATGATGGAGAAGGCGATGCCGATGGCGCCGGACTGCGCGGTGCCGAGCTGACCGATGAAGAACGTGTCGGTCAGGTTGTAGGCGGTGGTCACCAGATTGGAGACGACGGCCGGAATGCTGAGCGTCAGAATAAGCGACGGTATCGGCTGTTCGGTCATCTGCCGGTATTTCGCGTCCGCGCTCGCTCGTTTGATGCCATGAACCTGATTCACGGACGGCTATCCTACTCGCGCGTCACGTCGAGGCTTTTCTCACAGCTCGATATATGGTGATACATCTGCTACGCCCGCGCATCCACCTCCAGATACCGCCCGGTGATGCTCGCGGGGTTCGCGGCGATCTGCTCCGGCGTGCCGGTGGCGACGATGCGGCCGCCTGCCTCGCCACCGCCGGGACCCATATCGATGATCCAATCGGCGTTGGCGATCATATCGAGGTCATGCTCGATGACGATGACGGTCGCACCGGCGGCGACCAGACGGTCGAAGACGCCGAGCAGCACACGCACGTCAAGCGGATGGAGACCGATGGTCGGCTCGTCGAACACGAACACCGCGTCCGATTGCGCCCTGCCCATCTCACTGGCAAGCTTGAGCCGCTGCGCCTCGCCGCCGGACAGGGCGGGCGTCGGCTCGCCAAGCGTCAGATAGCCGAGCCCCAAGTCGTGCAGCGTGGTGAGACGGGCGTGGATCTTCCTCATGTCGGCGGTGACGGCGAGCGCCTCGTCCACGCTCATCGCCATGAGTTGCGGCAGAGTCAGCGAATGCAGGGGCGCGTCCGCGCTTCCCCGCCCCGCCATGGATTCCTGCTCCGCCGTGATTCCAAGCTCCGTCGATGCGGTGCCCTTCCCCTCTTTGACCGGCCGGTGAATCAGGCTCGCTTCCGGCGCATACCTCGATTCCCGGCAATCCGGGCAGGCGATGGTGACGTCCGGCAGGAACTGCACATCCAGCGAAATCGATCCGGTTCCATCGCAGGTGGGGCAACGCAGCCGTCCGGTGTTGTAGGAGAAGTCGCCGGCCTTGTATCCGGCGGCCTTGGCCTCGTCCGTGCGAGCGAAGGCGCGGCGCAGATCGTCATGGATATCGGCGTAGGTGGCCACGGTGGAGCGCACGTTCGCACCGATCGGCGTGGCGTCGATGAGGTTCGCTCGGGTGATGCCGTCCGCCTCGATGACGTGAACATGCGCAGGCAAATCACCGCCGTCAGCGTTCGCCTTGAGCGCCGGAATCAGCGATTCCAGCACCATCGTGGTCTTGCCCGAGCCGGAGACGCCGGTGACGACCGTGAGTCTGCCGCGCGGCACGTCCACGGTCAGAGGCTTGACGGTGTGCAACGGACCGGTCTCCATGTGAATCCTGCCGACATCGAACATCTTCTCCGGAGTGACGCGGGCGCGCACTCGGGTCTCGCCGCTTTCGGTCAAGAACGGCGCTATGCGGCTGCTCGGGGTCCGTTCGACCTCGTCGACCGTGCCCTGCGCGATCACATGGCCGCCACCGGCGCCGGCCACCGGCCCCATTTCGATGAGATGATCGGTGGCCTTGAGCACACGTACGTCATGATCGACCACCACCACGGAGTTGCCGTCCGCCACGAGGTCGTGCATCACGCCGAGCAAGCCATCCACGTTCGAGGGATGTAGGCCGATGGACGGCTCGTCCAACACGTACAGCACGCCGGTGGTGCGGTTGCGCACGGCGCGGGCCAGCTGCACACGTTGGCGTTCGCCGGTGGACAGCGTCGCGCCGGCACGGTCGAGCGACAGGTAGCCGAGGCCGAGTTCGAGCAGCCGCCGCGCCACATCGAGGAACGACTCGCAGATGTTCGTGGCCATCGGGCGCATGCTCTCAGGCAGAGCGCCCGGCACGCCCCGCACCCACGTCACGGCGTCGTCCAAGGTCATGGCGGTGGCCTGCGCCAGATTGATGCCGCGGACTTCAGGCGCGCGGGCAGCGGCGCTCAGGCGTGTGCCGCCGCAGTCGGGGCATGGCTTCTCCTCGAGGAAGCGGGCCACGCGCTTCAATCCCTGCTCGTCCTTGGCCTTGGCGAGCGCGTTCTCGACCGTGTACACGGCGTTGTAATAGGTGAAGTCGAGCTCGGCGAAATCGTCGCCCTTCTTGGGCCGGTACAGGATGTGCTTCTTGACCGCCGGCCCGTTGAATACGATGTCACGCTCCTTGGGCGTGAGCTCGCGGAACGGCACGTTGGTGCGCACGCCCATCGCGCCGCACACCTGCTTCATAAGGTCCCACATGAGCGAGCCCCACGGCAGCACCGCGCCGTCGTCGATGGATTTCGATTCGTCCGGCACAAGGGCGGCACGGTTCACCTCGCGCACGATGCCGGTGCCGGAGCAGGTGGGGCATGCGCCCGCCGAATTGAAGGCCAGGCTTTCGGCGCCGGGGCCGTGGAATCGCTTGCCGCAATGACTGCATACGATCGGCTGCTCCAACGCCACATTAAGCGTGGGGTCCGCACGGGTTCCGCATTGCGGGCATACGTGCGATCCGACACGGGAAAACAGCAGACGCAGGCTGTTGAGCAGTTCGGTCATCGTGCCGAAGGTGGAACGGATGCCGGGTACGGCGGGCCGCTGATGCAGGGCGAGCGCGGCTGGCACATGCAGCACCTCATCCACCTGGGCGCGACTGGCCTGGGTCAGGCGCCGGCGCGTATACGTGGACAGCGCCTCCAGATACCGTCTTGACCCTTCCGCATACAGCACGCCGAGCGCAAGCGAGCTCTTGCCCGAACCGGAGACGCCGGCCACTCCCACCAGTTCGCCGAGCGGCACGTCCACATCGACGTTCTTGAGGTTATGCACCCGCGCCCCACGTACCTCGATGGCGCGAGGGGTGTGGGGCGCGCGATCGCTCGTCTCACCGAATGCCACCGGCTTCCCGGGCTCTGTTCCTTCGCCGGATTCCTTCGCAACCGTCATGTCCGCTCCCCTCGCCGCCTTCGATCTGCACTTATTGTATGGCTTGTATGGCGTACCCGGCCGGTATCAGATGCCGAATCACGTTCCTCCGCGGGGCTGCCATCCGGTACTCCGGCATCATCAGGCAGTACGCGCGTACAGCGCATAACCGGCATAATCCGGCAGACCGTAGACGGTGATGGAGAACGCCTGCGATTGGCCGATGTAGATTCTGACGTAAAACTACCACTGGGCGCGCAGGGCGCTGATGGCGTCCTCGAGGCTGGCATCAAGCCGGTGGGACTGGCCGGCGTAGGCCTTTGCGGCTTCCAGCAGAGGTTCGGGGATGGTCGCCACCCGCCTGATTCGGGCGGCGCGACCGGGCGCGGTTTCAATCACCCCCTGCTCGGCGAGTTCGGCATAGGCCTTGGCCACAGTGCCGGGGGCGATGCGCAGGTCGCCGGCCAACTGACGCACCGACGGCAGTTTGTCGCCGTCATGCAGAAGGCCCGCACGAACCATACCTTCGATCTGCGCGCGAATCTGCTCGTATACCGGCACCGGCGACGATTCGCGGATCACCAGGCGCACGTCATCGCCGCCGCCCGTCATCGCGTCCTCCGGGGTGAAGTCCACAACCGGACCAATGCGGAACATGCCATCACGAGGTAGATGAGCGCCAACACGGCCACCACGCCGCCCATGATGATTTGTATGTTGCCCAAAGTCGGATACACATCATCCGCATAGGCCGCCGACCATGCACCGTTATTGGTGCCGACACGGACCGTTGCCGCCCCGGCCACCAGCAGGACCGCCGCCGCGTAGACCAGCATCGCGCCGACCGACAGGAACACCGTGAATCGCGTCAACAGCACGCGCCACAGCCGATCAGCCTCGGCGAACCGGACTTCAGGAGCACTCGGCACATGGGCGATGCGCCACAGCGCCGCGCAGGTCAGGCCGACCAGCACCAGTGTGACGACGGCCAGCGGGATGGAATAATACGATCCGGGATAAGGACCGGAGGAACGGGCCCACATCCCATTCGGAGCAACCAGCTGGATGCTGCGCATCAGGCCGAAATCATCCGGGCTTGCCGTCACCGTGGTGAAGCCGAGATAGATGATGAGCAGTCCGGCGGCAAGCATCGGTTGCATGAGCACATACCGCCGCGCGTATGTCCATGGTTCGCGCGATTGCAGCGATGCCGTACGCACCCGGCCGCCGCCCAGCCGATCGGACATGTCCGGAAAGGGCAGCGCGAGAGCCAGCATGACTGCCGACGCCGCGAGGCCGGGCGACATCGATGCGATGCGGTACATGTCTCTGGGCACCACGGATCCGATGAGCAGCACCGCGCACAACACCGCCACGCCGGCGAGCAGAGCGAACGCCATGCGACGGCGCACGATAGGCATGGGACCGTCATCGGCCGTGGCATCCGGCATGGCAGACTGTTCCGACGGACCGCCCGACGGACTATCCGATGAATTGCCCGATGAATTACCCGATGAAACAGGCCGCTTCACCGACAGCGACGGTTCACGATTCATGTGCAGCAATGCCCTGACCATCAGCACCACCACCATGACGATGAACGCAATCTTCAGTAGTCCTATCAGCAACGCCACTACCACGGCGAGAGCAGAAATCGACATCACACCCACCCCATTGTGTTTGAGGTGCATCGCCGCCTGCAACCGAACGCCATCAGTCATTTCGACCGAAACCGTTCGGCGCCGCCAGCATGAAACTGCACCATATTTCTAGTACAGTTCAAAGTGTATCAGAAGTATGGTGCAGTTGCAATGGGTCGACTGCCGTGTACCATTCAAGAACACCGGCGACGAGCACCGGCAATGACGTAAAAACGTCCCAAAACGTAAGTCAGCGACGAGCCTATGTTACGTTTCGTCCCGTTCTGGAGCGTCAAAACGGGACGAAACGCAACACTATGCCGTCGGTAACCAACTGCCGCCCCCACACGACGAAGAAGCAAAACGATTTTAGGACAAACGAGCCTGAACCAATCTATTCAGAGACACCCCCTGCTCAGCAGCTTCGATGGACAAACGTCTATGCACTTCAGGCGGTACCCGAACCATAAAGTGACCCGAATAATGGCGATCCTCGAAAGGAATCGGAACTGCAACGCCCCTCTCGACCAACTTGGCAGCCTCATCGTGAGCCGAAATCCGAATACCGGTTAACGCCTCGACAAACGAATCGGACACGAATCTCAACTCCGGCATCTCCGCCACCGTTCCCACAAAGCCCTCGCATTCATCCGACCAATGCACGCGATACACATATCGATCAATCACGTTTTTCATGGCACCCCAAGAATCACCCACTCGAATTATTCAATCATTGTAATCAACCGGCGCAGGCAACCCATTACACCCACACACATTGCATATTCGAACATATGTGCTATACTGGTATCAATACAGATACCACATTTAAGAAAGGAAGCCATCATGCATCACAGAACTCTCTTCGCCCCGCAAATCGACAACATGATCTGTTCTCCCAGATCATGGGAACCGGATATTTAC
>NZ_JFAO01000067.1:0-10775 GCF_006408945.1 Bifidobacterium sp. UTBIF-78 | reverse complement strand
ATATTTACCTGCCTCTCGACACTGCGGCCACACAGCTGTTTGACGTACTCGACAACATCGAGCCCTTAGGAGAAGATGGGTTCCGCCTACTGTGGATACCCGCAGAACGCGGTCCGATCACGGCCTTCGGCCACTACGACGAGCTGTATGAAGACGGCGAGTATCAGACTTATCAGGAATTCGAGCAATCCTGGCTAAGCTCCTATCCAGATGAAACCGTCTGGTACAAAATCACCTGTACTGAATATGACGATTGCCGGCATCTATTCATCAACGGACGTTTCTGCATTCGTTTTGCCAACGACGACCATGCCGACAATCCCGAATATTATGTTCCATTAATGAACTGGCTGATGCGTGGTGCGCAATACTGCGTTATCCGATGTAAAGACGATTCGTACAACACCATTATTCGTGAAAAACTCCCATTTGACATGAGAACAGGAACAATCCTTCGCCGCGACGTATGGGATATATTCCCTGAGAATAGAGAACTTTTCCTCAATGGCATCCACGCTGAAGACATCCTACGATTCACTCAATTGTTCTCATCACTAGAAGAAGGAACCGTACTTAATAAGAAACTACCCACACTGACTTCAGGAGAATATTTTAAAGCCTGCATGCTTGGATATGAAGCGAGTGGATACGCATGCCCAAAGATGGACGCCACGCCGCTTGACTGGTGTATCAAATACGCAGACTTTCGACATCACGGATTACGTGATCTTGATCAGAACTCACCCGAAGATTTCGAAGCATGGATGGACAGCAAACAAGCTGAAGGCCACACATGGGAAGTCCGCCCCGGTCACGGCTTTTCATGGATGCATCTTTTCCCGCGAAAAGACGAAGGCGGATGGTCTTTCAACGTCTCAGGTGCAAATTATTGGTCGTGCATCCAAGCAATTCACTTTGCCTTAGCGCTATATGATGCTGAGCTGCCTGTTTCGGTACTTCACGCTCGGCAAATAGCTCATATGGCAAACGGCAAAGACCTTATAGGAATAGTCCCACGCTACAGACTTCCAGTGTATTGCAGTGACTTATTCCAAGACAAAGACATCATCGACTACATGCGGCTTCCCTATGAACAAAGAGACAAGATCATCAAGAAAGCACACTGGTTTGACCTTCCCACAGTCCATATCAACGCATCATCCTGATGTTTTCGACTGGAATTCGATATGCCGGAAATTTGCCGATTCAATGGAATCAGAATAACAATGGACTTTGCCGACCATGCTCCCCCACATATTCATGCCGAATATGCAGGCCATAATGCCACGTATGACCTTAGCGGCAACTCAATCGGGGCCCAGCCTTTGCCCAAAAGACAACATACAATGGTAGTCAGGTGGATTTCGAGAAGGCGTGACGAGCTTCACCACGCTTGGCTCGCAGCTTCAAACTACTCGAATCCAGGAATGATAGAACCGTGACAAGGAGTGCGCCATGAACATCGACTACTCAATCCGCGTTAACAGCGCGCAGCCGTTACCCGGTTATAGACTCAAGGTGATTTGCTCTGACGGGGCATCCGGTATTTTCGACATGTCAAAATACATAGATAAAGGTGTTTTCCGTAAACTCAACGATCCTGCGGAGTTTGCCAAGGTCAAGCTCATCTCAGGAGTACCCACCTGGCCCGGCAATATCGACATTGCCGCCGAACGTGTTCGCAGCGACATGACCACCATCTAATGGTCCGTCTCGCTAGTAATTGAGGAGTTCAGGCTCGGTCTCTCCCCCATTCAGCTTTCGGTACCAGCCCCCCTCATTAGAAAGGGTCCAACCACTCAAACAATTACGAGACGGACCACTAACATCCAGCGCCTTAAATTCCTATATTGCGTGTCGCAAGCGTCAGCATGTATGTGAAGTGTTCGTCCAACCCGCATACGTACTGACGCTTTTAGCATGTGTAACGACATTCTGTCGGCACGCACCCGCAAACCTCAGAAACGAATCAGCGACTTGATGACCTTACGCTGGTCCATCGCCTCGTAGGCGTCCTGAATATGGTCCAGGTCGAACTCGGCGGTGAACACGCGACCGGGATTGATCTCACCCTTCAGCACCGCATCGAGCAGTCCGCCTTGGATGTCATAGTGCCGCACCGGGGCCGGGCCGCCCTTGATGCCGATGTTGGCGTAGAACGTGCCCTCCGCGCTGATCTCAACGTCGTGCGGCAGACCCACACGCCCGATCACGCCACCGCGACGCACCAGTCCGATGGCCGTATCGAAGGACTGCTTGGAGCCCACGCATTCGAGCACCGCATCCGCGCCATACCCGTCCGTCATCTCCAGCACCTTGTCGATGGCGGCCTGACCGCGCTCTGGCACCACATCCGTTGCACCGAATTCACGGGCCAACGCCGCGCGATCCTCGTGACGGCTCATGGCGATGATTCGCGTGGCACCACGCATCTTGGCGGCAATCACACCGCACAGGCCCACGGCACCGTCGCCCATCACGACGGCGGTATCGCCGGACTTGACCTCGGCGGATACGGCGGCGTGATAGCCGGTGGACATCACATCGGAGATGGTCAGCAGTGACGCCAGCATCTCATCGGAGTAGTCTTCGGGCGAGCCGGGCACCTTGACCACGGTGCCATCGGCTTCCGGTACACGCAGATACTCGGCTTGGCATGCGGAGAAGTATCCGCCGTGCGGGCACACGGATTCGAATCCGGCCTTGCACACCGGGCACGTACCGCAGCTGTACGGGAACGGCACCACCACGAAATCGCCCGGCTTTACGCTCCTGACCGCAGCGCCCACTTCCTCGACCACGCCGATGGACTCATGGCCCACCTGACTGTTCGGGGTCTGCGGGGTGAGCCCGCGGAAGAACCACAGGTCCGAACCGCAGACGCAGGCACGCACCACGCGGATCACGATGTCATCATCCTGCTCCAGATGCGCCTTGGGCACCTCCCGCACAACCATCCTGCCAGGTTCCTCGAAGATCGCGGCCTTCATGGTTTCGGTCTCGCTCATGATTGTTCTCCTTGTCTACGGTCTTTGCGGTTCTTCCGCACGGCGCGGAAGCACTCCACTACAGGTTCATTCAACAACAACCGACCAGCATGCACAAATAATCATCTGACATGGCAAGATATGCCTTGCAAACATATAGACTGCCGTATCGTCACCGGTTCTTCCCTGCTCATGCACAGCGCTCCGCAGGCTGTCTGCTACAAGCGCCACACCGCACGTCATACCCCATGCCGACACAACCGGCTGGGCGGGGAGGAAAGGAGAGAACCGCAACGGCACAAACGACCATCCGACGGGCCATCAGTGGCCGTCAGCTCTCTCGCAGTTGAGCGGCGCGCTATGCGCGGCGGTACCGGCTGGCACTACCCCTCACGTAACTGGGCGAGCTGGGTCTTGGCTTTGTGCAGCTTGGCGTACAATTCGTTACGTTGTGCGGCGTTCTTCGCTCGCTGATGATCTCGGGTGATTTTGTCGATATCGGCCTCAAGCTTGGCGATCTGCGCATGGCGCGTGATACGCGCATCCAAATCGGCAACCTCAGGCGTGCCGAGAATGGTCTGTGAACACAATGACATCCACAATTCGTCGATGGTGCCGCCGGCGATCTCCAACTGACACTCCCCCGCCGGCAACCATTCGCCGGTATATACCTGATAGTTCGGCATGTGACCGGCTCGCCCCGGTTGAGCGCGACGGACCGCGAACGCGCACTCCTCACGCGTGCCGCCTTCAAACGGCACCTCCCGCACGCAGGCGAACACGATTCCGGACTTGCGCTGCGAGGCGATCAGCTCGATGACCTCGACGGGCACGGAGCCCGCCTTGCCGGTCAGCTTGAGGCCGATGACCAAAACTTCGGGTATCAATCGGCCCGGTTCGAGGCCCGTGTTGGCCGTCCTCATCAGCGAGAGCAACGTAATGGATCCGATATCGTTGGTCAGACGTTGCTTGAGCTTCGCGGAAATCGGCGTGCGTCCCACGACAGCGGCTTTCGGCAGCGTGCCTTTGGCGACGGGAATCGCTGTGGAGATCGGCAGCCCCATAGACAGGGCGGAGACGGACCCGCAATGGGCGACCTGTGCGGCGGTGACAGTCATCGGCGACCTTCCTTCCCGATTCGATGCCATGCGGTCGCCGGAAACGAGGAACATATAGGCGGCCTCGGTCGAATCGTAGCTGGGCACCACATTAGCGCATCATCGCGCGGAATGCGGCTAGGGTACCGACAATGCATCGGCAATAAAAATCGAATGCAGCTAAGAAATGAAAACGCATGGCTCTTACACGCCAAAATCGGAAGAGCCCAATGAACGTATTGCAGATACCATTTGCGCGTTGACGGCAGCCGCCGGAACGTAAGATCCCGTCTGTCCGGGTGGTTCCCATGCAAGTGCCCCCCATACTGTCCGAATGAACGCACGCCAACGTTCCTGCGGCCCCGACTTCGTGGATTCACAGACATGGCCTGCTACTGCCGCTTACGGTTGCCACCGTGACAACCGCATGCACAACAACACAACGCACATACGGAAAAGGGAATCCCCCTCCGACAACAATCTCGAAGGGGGATTCCCTTAAGTCGCTAGTTCAAGCGAAGATTCACGTCTGACGAAAATCAGGCGAGGATCTTGGTCACACGACCGGAGCCCACGGTGTGGCCACCCTCACGCACAGCGAAGGTCAGGCCCTCCTCCAAAGCGATGGGCTGAATCAGCTCAACGGTGAAGGTAGCGTGGTCGCCCGGCTGAACCATCTCGACGCCTTCCGGCAGCTCGATGACGCCGGTGACGTCGGTGGTGCGGAAGTAGAACTGCGGACGGTAGTTGGAGAAGAACGGCGAGTGACGGCCACCCTCGTCCTTGGTCAGCACGTAGACCTCACCCTCGAACTTGGTGTGCGGGGTGACGGAGCCCGGCTTGGCCAGAACCTGACCACGCTCGACGTCCGTACGGTTGATACCACGGAGCAGCAGACCGGTGTTGTCGCCAGCCTCGCAGGCGTCCATCGTCTTGTGGAAGGTCTCGATGGAGGTCACGGTGGTGGACTGGGTCGGACGAATACCGACGATCTCGACCGGGGAGTTGACGGCCAGCTGGCCACGCTCCACACGGCCGGTCACCACGGTACCACGACCGGAGATGGTGAAGACGTCCTCGATCGGCATCAGGAACGGCTTGTCAAGGTCGTGGACCGGGGTCGGGATGTACTCGTCGACAGCGTCCATGAGCTTCTTGATCTGCTCAACCCACTTCTCGTGGTCCGGAGCGTCGTCGTGCAGAGCGCCGTAGGCGGACACGCGGATGATCGGGCAGTCACGATCGAAGCCGTTCTCGTCGAGGAGGTCACGGACCTCTTCCTCAACGAGCTCGATGAGCTCCTCATCCTCGACCATGTCGCACTTGTTCAGGGCGACCAGGATCTTCGGCACACCCACCTGACGGGCGAGCAGCACGTGCTCGCGGGTCTGGGCCATCGGGCCGTCGGTGGCGGCCACAACCAGGATGGCGCCATCCATCTGGGCAGCACCGGTGATCATGTTCTTCACGAAGTCGGCGTGGCCCGGGCAGTCCACGTGAGCGTAGTGACGCTTCGCGGTCTGGTACTCGATGTGGGAGATGTTGATGGTAATACCGCGGGCGGCCTCTTCCGGAGCGGAATCGATCTGGTTGAAGTCGTACTCCGGGTTGACATCCGGGAACTCCTCGTGCAGCACCTTGGAGATGGCGGCAGTCAGGGTAGTCTTACCGTGATCGACGTGGCCGATGGTACCGATGTTAACGTGCGGCTTAGTACGCTCGTACTTTTCCTTTGCCATTACTCTTTGTCCTCCTGGACGTCTCGTGAGTTTATCCATGCATTACGCATGGGACTCGCTTATTCTACTGGGTTTCTGGGTTATGTGCCACATTGAAGAGCCAGAACCCAGTCAGCGGTACACGATTTTACCGCTGACTGGAGACACTGGCCACTTCATTGGGCAACGCGTGTCACTCGCCGCGCTGGGCCTTGATGATCTCGTCGGAGACACTCTTCGGCACCTCGGCGTAGGAGTCCATCTCCATGGTGAACATGGCGCGACCCTGGGTCTTGGAACGCAGGTCGCCGATGTAGCCGAACATCTCGGACAGCGGCACCTTGGCGTCGATGACCTTGACGCCGATGGCGTCGGTCATGGACTGGATGTTGCCACGACGCTGGTTGAGATCGCCGATGACTTCGCCCATGTACTCCTCCGGAGTACGGACCTCGACCTTCATGATCGGCTCGAGGATGACCGGCTTGGCCTTCGGAGCAGCCTCCTTGAACGCCATGGAACCGGCGATCTTGAAGGCCATTTCGGAGGAATCGACCGGGTGCATCTGACCATCGGTGACGGTGGCCTTGACACCCACGACCGGGAAGCCGGCCAGAATACCGGACTCCATGGCCTCCTTGACGCCAGCCTCGATGGACGGGATGAACTCCTGGGAGATGTGACCGCCGGTGACGGCGTTCTCGAACTCGAAGGTCTTGCCTTCCTCGGTGTCGAGCGGCTCGAAGTTCATGAGGACCTTAGCGAACTGGCCGGAACCACCGGTCTGCTTCTTGTGCGTGTACTGCTCGTTCATCACGGCCTTGCGGATGGTCTCGCGGTACGCGACCTGCGGCTTGCCCTGGTTGCACTCCACCTTGAACTCGCGACGCATACGGTCGACGATGATGTCGAGCTGGAGCTCGCCCATGCCGGCGATCAGGGTCTGGCCGGACTCTTCGTCCGTGGTGACCTGGAAGGTCGGGTCCTCTTCGGCCAGCTTGGCGAGGGCGATGCCCATCTTCTCCTGATCGGCCTTGGTCTTCGGCTCAACGGCCACCTGGATAACCGGGTCCGGGAAGGTCATGGAGTCGAGGGTGATCGGGTTGTCGATGGCGCACAGGGTGTCACCGGTGGTCACGTTCTTGAGGCCCACGAAGGTGTAGATGTTGCCGGCATCGGCCACATCCATCGGGTTCTCCTTATCGGCGTGCATCTGGAAGATCTTGCCGATACGTTCCTTCTTTTCGCGGGTGGAGTCGAGCACGGAGTCACCCGGCTTGACGGAGCCGGAGTAGACGCGCACGAACACGAGCTTGCCGTAGAACGGGTGCGTGGAGATCTTGAAGACCAGAGCCGCGAACGGATCGGTCTTGGACGGATGACGGTCGATCTCGACGGACTCATCGCCCGGCTTGTAGCCCTTGATGGCCGGCACGTCCTCAGGGGACGGCAGGTAATCGATGACTGCGTCCAGCATCGGCTGCACACCCTTGTCCTTGAAGGCGGAACCGCAGAAGACCGGGAAGGCCTGCTTGGCGATGGTCAGCTGACGCACGCCGGCGCGGATCTCTTCCTTGGTGAGGGTGCCCTCCTCGAAGAACTTGTTCATGAGCTCGTCGTTGGCTTCGGCGGCGGCTTCCACGAGCTTCTCGTGGTACTCCTCGGCCTTGTCCTTGTACTCGTCCGGAATCGGGTCCATGTTGTAGTGGGCACCCAGCTCGTCGCCGGTGTTCCAGTCATAGGCCTTCATCTCGACCAGGTCGATGACGCCGGTGAAGCTGCTCTCGGAGCCCATCGGCAGCTGCATGACGATCGGGGTAGCGCCCAGCTTCTCCCTGATGGTGTCGACGGAGTAGTAGAAGTTCGCGCCGAGCTTATCCATCTTGTTCACGAAGCAGATACGCGGCACACCGTACTTGTCGGCCTGACGCCACACGGTCTCGGACTGCGGCTCCACACCTTCCTTGCCGTCGAACACGGCGACGGCGCCATCGAGCACGCGCAGGGAGCGCTCCACCTCGGCCGTGAAGTCCACGTGGCCGGGGGTGTCGATGATGTTGATCTGGAACTTCTCGTCGGTGTCATGGGTCTGACGGTTCCAGAAGCAGGTGGTGGCGGCGGACTGAATGGTGATGCCGCGCTCCTGCTCCTGAGCCATGAAGTCCATGGTGGCGGCGCCATCGTGAACCTCACCGATCTTGTAGCTCTTGCCGGTGTAGTACAGAATACGCTCAGTAGTGGTGGTCTTACCGGCATCGATGTGGGCCATGATGCCGATGTTACGGACGTTGTGAAGGTCCGAAATCTCTTCAGCCATCGTATTTCCTTATTTCTCTCTGGATTACCAGCGGTAGTGGGCGAAGGCCTTGTTAGCCTCTGCCATCTTATGAGTATCCTCGCGACGCTTGACAGAAGCGCCGAGGCCGTTGGAGGCATCCAGAATCTCGTTGGCCAGGCGCTCGGCCATGGTCTTCTCACGACGGGCGCGGGAGAAGTCGGTCAGCCAGCGCAGCGACAGGGTGTTGGCGCGGTTCGGCTTGACCTCGACCGGCACCTGGTAGGTGGCGCCACCGACACGACGGGAGCGGACCTCGAGGGACGGACGGATGTTGTCCAGGGCGCGCTTCAGAACGGCCACCGGCTCCTGGTCGGACTTCTCCTTGACGATGTCGAGCGCGGAGTACACGATGTCCTCGGCGATCGACTTCTTGCCGTCAAGCAGGATCTTGTTGATGAGCTGCGCCACCACGGTGGAACCGTAGATCGGATCGGGCAGCACGACGTGCTTCTTGGAAGGTCCCTTACGTGACATATCTCTTACTTCGCCTTCTTTGCTCCATACAGGGAACGACCCTGCTTACGGTCCTTGACACCCTGGGTATCGAGCGCACCACGCACGATGTGGTAACGCACACCCGGCAGATCCTTCACACGGCCGCCGCGCACGAGCACGATGGAGTGCTCCTGCAGGTTGTGGCCCTCACCCGGAATGTAGGCGGTGACTTCCACGCCGGAGGACAGACGGACACGGGCGACCTTACGCAGAGCCGAGTTCGGCTTCTTCGGGGTGGTGGTGTAAACACGGGTGCACACGCCGCGGCGCAGCGGGCTTCCCTTCAGTGCCAAAGTCTTGGACTTCTTCGGCTTCGGCGAACGTCCCTTGCGGACGAGCTGTTCAATAGTAGGCAACTTGAACTCCGATTCAGTGGTTATCTTGCTTTCGTGCGACCGCCGCACTGCGCCCGCACTTTCCCTGAAACCTCCGCGGAGCGCTGTTTCACGCGCATCCGACGAATCGGAAAAGTAAGCCCAGTCCACCGGCCCGATGGCCTCCCCGTCTCCCGCGGCGCATTGCTGCGTGCGTTCATCGACACGGAGGATATCCCAACCCACATGCCTGTCACATAAGGCATGCCATTGGCACACACAAATATCTATATTACGATTCGGCCGGACAACGACGCGCCGATGCGTAGCAGCAGAGCTGCGGCCGACCGACTGCCCCGCGTCCCGTCGTTGATCATCATTTGGCTCCCCACTAGGGGAGATAGCCCGAGAAGCGGGACCAAGGAACAGGACCAAGGAGCGGTGAATCCGTCAGCGTTTTTGACGCGGGACATCGGGACATTTGTTGTCGGATTTCGACGCAAAACTGTCGGACCTCGACGGTTCAGTGTCGGTTTTCGATGGTTGGCTGTCGGATTTCGTACATATACGGTACGAAATCCGACAGTCATGCGTTGAGGTCCGACACTCAACCGTCGAAATCCGACAGCCAACCATCGAAAACCGTCAGCCTTGCGTCGAAATCCGACACTTACTCAACCCCGGGGTTCCGTGACCCCAAACGGCAAGTGCCCCCGAGGAGTCTTGTCACTCGGGGGCACCGCCAAATCTTTAGTTATTGTGAACTATATCACTTTTCCGCAGCCTTGGCCTTGTCGGCATCGAAGGCGTGTACAGCGTCGGAGCCCTTGGCGGATCCCTTCTCGCCGTTGTCGGAATCCCAGTGAATCTCGTGCTTGTCATCGTGGTTGCGCCACCAGCTGGACAGGATGGAGCCGGAGATGTTGTGCCACACGGAGAAGAACGTGGACGGCACTGCCGCGATCGGGTTGGAGGCGAAGGAGGTCAGGGCGAGAGTGGCGCCCAGAGCCGAATCCTGCATGCCGACCTCGAAGGTGATGGCCTTCTGCTGCGCGTAACGGAAGCCCTTCGGATACACCTTGTACATGAGCTTGGAGAAGCCGAAGCCCAGCGCGTAACCGGACAGGTTGTGCAGGATGACCACCGGGATGGCCATGAGGGAGGAGGCCACGAACAGCTTCGGGCCGTTGGCCGCGACCACGACGCCGATGATCAGGAGGATGGCGACCTGGGAGACGATCGGCAGCGCCACGGTGACCTTCTCTATCTTCTTACCGAAGATCATATGGCACACCACACCAAGGGCGATCGGGAAGAGCACCACCTTGACGGCGTTGAGGAACAGGGACTGCACCGGCACGGCCACATACTGGGAGGCCAGCCACTGCATCAGCAGCGGGATCATGAACGGCGCGCACAGCGTGGAGAGAATGCCGATGGAAACGTCGAGCGCCACATCACCACGGGACAGGTAGCTCATCACGTTGGAGGAGGTGCCGGACGGGCAGCAGCCCACGAGGATCACGCCCACGGCCAGCGGGCCGTCGAGGCGGAAGATCCAGCACAGCAACACGGCGATGAGCGGCATGATGACGAAGTGCGCCACGGTGCCGACGATGACCATGAGCGGCTGGGTGAGGATGCGCTTGAAGTCATCGAGCGTAAGCGTCAGGCCCATGCCGAACAGCACGATGCCCAGCATGTATCCGGTGTATGCCTTGCCCCACAGGCTCGCCTGCGGCACGAAGTAGTTGAAGACGGCCCAGACGATGACGATGACCGTGAACCATTTGGTCAGCCAGTCCGCGAAAGCCTTAACCTTTTCC
>NZ_JFAO01000066.1:0-11229 GCF_006408945.1 Bifidobacterium sp. UTBIF-78 | reverse complement strand
GGACGTTGCCGTGAAGCAAACAGCGGAGCTGTTTGCAGGCAACGTGCGAGCCGACAGGCGAGCCGGCAGAACACGCGCGGAGCGCGCCCGTAATTGCAGGACCGTTGCCGTGAAGCAAACGGCGGAGCTGTTTGCAGGCAACGTGCGAGCCGACAGGCGAGCCAGCGGAACACGCGCGGAGCGCGTCCTTAATGGCGGGACGGGCTGTGAGAGAAGAAGCTGAAGCCCTCAATGATTTAAGAGATGAACCACTGGCGTCGGTCCTCTGGTGCCATTTGGCGTCATTCGATATCGGCCGAGGTGCGACTGGCCGGCTACCCGACTGCCCGACTGAAACCTCGCGGCCCTTCTCCGGAAGGGCCGTTTTCGTTGGAGCCGTGTCCCAACCGGTGCGCCGAACCGGTTCGAGTAAACTGGTGGTCATGCGGTTCGTCCGCAGCACGAACTCGGACCTCACACAAGGGAGCGAAACATGGTCGGCATGCGCGATGTGGCCAAAAAGGCCGGGGTGTCCCTGAGCACCGTCTCGCTGGTGGTCAACAACACCGGATATGTCTCGGATGTCATGCGCGCCAAAGTCGAGGCGGCCATGCGCGAGCTCGACTACATCCCCAACGAGCTGGCCCGCAACCTCTACCACGACCGAACCAACACCATCGGCGTGATCATGCCGACCATCGTTCACCCGTTCTTCGCCACGCTCACCGCCGCGTTGCAGCGCGAATTCGCGTCGCGCGGGCTCAAGACGCTGCTGTGCTCCACCGCCGACGCGAACACCGGCGAAGGCGAGTACGTGGACATGCTCCAACGGCACATGATGGACGGCATCATCATGGCCGCCCACACCGAGCATCCCGCCGATTACTGGACCTCCATCCGCCGGCCGATCGTGGCTTTCGACCGTTTCCTCGGCGCCGGGGTGCCCACCGTCCGATCGGATCATGAACAGGGCGGGCGGCTGATCGCACAGCATCTCATCGCTTCCGGCGCCCATCATGTGATCCTCGCCGGCGGGCCACGGGCCCAATTCTCGGGCGGCACCACCTTCCCGACTGTGCGGTACCACCTCACCGTGGAGCGGATGCTCGCCGCGGCGGGTATCGCCTGCGACTACGTGGAGGTCGGCGCCGTGGCCGACGTCACCGCGCATGAGGCCATGGCCCGACGCATCTTCGACCGTTATCAGGGGGTGGACGCCATCGTCGGCGCCGATGTGGTGGCGGCCATGGCGCTGCAGGAGGCCGGCCGTCGGGGCATCGACGTGCCGCGGGACCTGCAGGTGATCGCCTATGACGGCACGCTCATCACCGAGCTCGCAGGCAAGCGGCTGACTTCGGTTCGACAGGATTTCCCGGCCATCGCCGCCGCGCTCGCCGATTGCATGAACGAGCAGATCGCCGCCGGGGATGATTCCGGCCGGCAATCCGGGGCAAAGCGTTCGGGCGCCGCTGATGCGGCCGCTGCTGATGCCGCGACTAGTACTGATGCGGCCGGCGGCAATATGTCTGATGGCGATGCGTCCGGCGGCAATGCGGTCGATGCTGTTTCCACGGGCGTCCCAGCTGCCGCCGGCTCCGATGCCGTTGAGGCCATTGGCGGTGTCACTGTTGGTGCCGGTGAGGCTGGCGGCGGTGCCGAGAACGAGCGGGTGATTCCCGTGTCCTTCATCCCCGGCGAAACCACCCGATAACCCCTGACGAGCCTCATGCGTTGCCGTGCGGCCATGGGGTGGCTCCGCGACGCCGCTAAGCCGTTATTCAGCGGTGCTGCCAGGCCAGTAGGTGGCTTGGCTGCGATGCTGAGTGTCTAATCGTCGCAGTCGGGCCATGCGATGGCTCAGCCGCAACGCTGAGATGCCGTTTTGCGTCGCTGCGGGGCCAGTAGGTGGCTTGTCCGCGACGCTGAGCCGCTCAGCGTCGTCTGCGGGTCAAGCGGTGGCCCCATGACATCGCCGCGCAATGATTCAGCGTCGGTGGCGAGCCAAACCATGGCTCCATGACGACGTGGCACAGCATTCGGAATGCCGGTATTCAGGATTCCGTCCGTGTGCGCCCCTGATGAATGCGGGGCGACGCGTCGGCATCATATTGTGGACCAAGCCGGTGTTCACCGCCCAGCATGCCACCGTTGGGGCACGTATCGGCATCATATTGCGGACCAAGATTAGGCCTGTAGGCGTACGTACGGCAA
Source organism: Bifidobacterium sp. UTBIF-78 (assembly GCF_006408945.1). NCBI lineage: Bacteria > Bacillati > Actinomycetota > Actinomycetes > Bifidobacteriales > Bifidobacteriaceae > Bifidobacterium > Bifidobacterium sp. UTBIF-78. The sequence goes on along the minus strand of NZ_JFAO01000066.1, from coordinate 9,039 downwards.
GCCGCGCGGGAACCTCGGCGATCAACGGGGAATCGGTTCCTGCTGACGACGTGCGGCAGCCGGATGCGGGCTCAGATCAGACCTGTCCGCGACGCGCGGTCAAGGCTCCTGAGACCACATGTTCACATAGTGAACCCCTGCTGGATTGACCCATATCGCGCGCTTATTGTCTCATTCCAGTTCGGGTCGAACGGACCCGAGGAACACCGAAAGGAGGCCACGCGATGACTGGATTCAATGCTTCTGCGTTTGTATCCGCACGAATTATTAGCCCGTCTTCGCTGGCGGACTAACGGCATGATGCTTGAGGCCCCGTCAACGAAGGCAGGGCTGAGGATACCGACACAATCGGTGATGGCCCTGCAATGCGCGGGGCTTTTTTGTTGCGCTCACAAGGCTTGAACAGCACCCCGCGAACCGAGACGGCGGCGGATGATGCATCACGTAGCAGTACCAACATAAGTAAATACAACCAAGCACAGCAATTCACGTATACCTCGTGAGTCACCCCGGAGCCCGATCGCCCCGATGAGAGAGTGACGAGAGAACTACAGGAGCAACAATGACTACAGCAGTCGAAGAGACTGGCCTGAACAAGACGGCCGGCAAGGCCGCCGCCATGGTGCGCGATTCGGTCAAAACGGTGATCGCCGCCTCGATGGTCGGCACCGCCATCGAGTTCTACGACTTCTACGCCTACGGCACAGCCGCGGCGAACTACTTCCCGCACATCTTCTTCTCGGCGAAGGACAACCCGACCGTCGCCCTGCTGATGAGCCTCTTGACCTTCGCCATCGCGTTCATCGCTCGTCCGCTGGGCTCGCTGGTCTTCGGCCACTTCGGTGACCGCATGGGCCGCAAGACCACGCTGGTCGTCTCGCTGATGACGATGGGTGTCGGCACCTTCCTCATCGGCTGCCTGCCCACCTATGATCAGGCCGGCGTCTTCGCGGTCGCCATCCTGTGCCTGCTGCGCTTCATCCAGGGAATCGGCCTGGGCGGCGAGTGGTCCGGCGCCGCTCTGGTGGCCACCGAGAACGCCCCCGAGAACAAGCGCGCCCTGTACGGCTCCTTCCCTGAGCTGGGCGCCCCGATCGGCTTCTTCCTGTCCAACGGCACCTACTTCGTGCTCGAATCCTTCAATGATCAGGACGCGATGCTGGCTTGGGGCTGGCGTGTGCCGTTCCTGCTGTCCGCCATTCTGGTGATTGTCGGCCTTGTGGTCCGCGTCCACATGGAGGAGACCCCGATCTTCCGCATGGCTCAGGAGCAGAAGAAGGTCGTCAAGTCCCCGCTCACCGAGGTCTTCCGCAAGTCGTGGCGTCAGGTGCTGCAGGCCACCTTCCTCGTGGCCGTGACCTACACGCTGTTCTACACGCTCGCCACCTGGTCCCTCGCATGGGGCACCAAAGACACCGCGAACGGCGGCGGCAACCTGGGCTTCACCAACCAGGAATACCTGCTCATGCTCATGATTTCCATCTGCGTGTTCGCCCTGTTCATCGTGCTGTCCTGCCTGTACGCCGATAAGATCGGCCGCCGTCGCGTGCTGACCTTCTCCTCCTGCGCACTGGTGATCTTCGCCCTGCTCTTCCCGTTCCTGCTGGACGGCCAGCTCGTGGGCCAGAAGAACTTCGCCGCCAACATGGCCTTCCTGTGCATCGGCTTCGCGCTGATGGGCATCGCCTTCGGCCCGATCGGCGCCTTCCTGCCCGAGCTGTTCGACGCCAACGTGCGTTACTCCGGCTCCGGCATCGGCTACAACCTCGCCGCCATCGTCGGCGCCGCCTTCGTGCCGACCATCGCCACCTGGCTGTCTCACAACTGGGGCGTCCACTCCGTGGGTCTGTACCTCGGCGTGATGGCCGTGTGCTGCCTGGTCTCCGTGCTGAGCTGCCGGGAGACCAAGGACGTTGACTTTACCAAGTAAAGTCAACGGCTGTCTCCGGCTTCGCGATTGCCTATCGGTTGCAATCGCTCACTGGGTCTACGGAAGTCCACTGGGCTTCTGCTAGACGGCCCAGCACGGACGTTGACTTTACCAAGTGAAGTCAACGGCGGGTTTCTGCTTCGCGCAACGATTCCCGCATTCATAACCGTCTTTCATAACTAAATATCGATAACTGAAAAATTCATCCCACGTAGTGAACCCCTGTGGCGTGGCTCCGTCCAAGTAGGACTAAACCTATGCCACGGAAAAGCCCACAAGGAAAAACCACGTAGGGTTCTGCTCCACAGCAGAACAGATTGATACTCACCCCATAAATAAACAATAGATATAAAGGAGCGCCAAAATGGCAGCAACTATCTGGTACGAGAAGGACGCCGATCTGTCCGTGTTCGATGGCAAGAAGGTCGCCATCCTGGGTTACGGCTCTCAGGGCCACGCCCACGCGCTGAACCTGCGCGACTCGGGCGTTGACGTGGTCGTCGGCCTGCGTCCGACCTCCAAGTCGGTCGAGTTCGCCAAGGAGCAGGGCCTGGAAGTCAAGTCCGTTCCGGAAGCCGTCGCTGAGGCCGACGTCGTCATGATCCTTCTGCCTGACCAGTACCAGGCCGCCGTCTACAAGAAGGACGTTGAGCCGAACCTGAAGCCGGGCGCCGCTCTGGCCTTCGCCCACGGCTTCAACATTCACTACGGTTACATCAAGCCGACCGAGGATCACCCGGTGTTCATGGTCGCCCCGAAGGGCCCGGGCCACATCGTGCGTCGTGAGTACGCCGCCGGCCGTGGCGTCCCGGTCGTGGTCGCCGTCGAGCAGGACCCGGATGGCAAGACCTGGCCGCTGTGCCTCGCTTACGCCAAGGCCCTCGGTGCTCTGCGCGCCGGCGCCATCAAGACGACCTTCACCGAGGAGACCGAGACCGATCTGTTCGGTGAGCAGGACGTCCTCATGGGCGGCATCAACCACCTGTGCGACATGGGCTTCGATGTGCTGACCGAGGCTGGCTACCAGCCGGAGATTGCCTACTTCGAGGTGTTCCACGAGCTGAAGATGCTCGTCGACCTCGCTAACGAGGGTGGTCTGAACAAGGCTCGTTGGTCCTGCTCCGACACCGCCCAGTACGGCGACTACACCTCCACGGTCATCACCGAGGAGACCAAGAAGCGCATGCAGTACCAGCTCAAGCGCATCCAGGACGGCTCCTTCGCCAAGGAGTTCATGGACGATCAGGCCGCCGGTGCGCCGAAGTTCAAGAAGCTGCAGGAAGAGTACTCTCACCCGCACCTCGAGACCGTCGGCCCGAAGCTGCGCGCCATGTTCTCTTGGAACAACGAGGCCGCCAAGGACCAGGACGAGGCCGAGTCCTTCAACGGCAAGATCGCTCGTACCCAGGTTCAGTGATTTTGGCCGCATAAGCGGTGATTGCGGATTGGCCGCAAGGCTTTCCGTGTAACGTAAGGCCGTTACTTCGATTCTCATCGAGATGACGGCCTTTGTGTTGCCGTGGTGCTTCTCGGCAATGCGAAGGCCTGCAACGACGCTACTTTAGAAAATCCGCACATATCGACTTTTTCTAAAATAGCGCGAAGGCAGCAGCCGGCTGGCGTGTGCTACATTCTTCCGTGACAACGGGCCGGCCAAGGGTAAGCCGAGTCAGCGCTGCTGCTGGCGGCGTAGGTATTCACGCAGGAACGGTACGGCAAAATCGACTTCGCCGCGTTCTGTCTCGCGAATGATATAGGCGTCGAGCAAGCGTTTGCGGTATGTCGCGGCATAGTTGTTGGTCTTGCCCATGCGGCGAGCAATATCGCTGGTGGAGGATGGGCCATCGGATGCCGTCATCGCTTCAAGATACGCCCGATCGTTGTGCGAGAGCCCGTGCAGCTCGGGAACGCATACGGCGTTATCGAGATCGATTCGCGCTTCGGCGAGACCGTCGGCGATATCGCCGTCAGTGACAATATCCGAGTCTCGCATGTCGGCTGCGTCCCAGATGTGGTATCCGACCAGCTGAATCATGTATGGGTATCCGCAGGTCGCCTTGGCGGCGGTGCGAAGCTGTTCGCCGTCGATTGTCATGCCGGAGGTTCGGAAGGTTGTGCCGAACGCGTCTTGCACATCGCTGACCGGTACATCGGTCAGCACATTGGTTTTCGCCCGGCGAAGGAATGTGATAACCTCATCGTTGAACAGGTCGGAGATCATCTGGGGGAGTCCTGCGAATGCGATGGCGATGTCACGGCGCTCGCGAATCTGATGCTGGATTGCCGTAGCCAGCGCAATCATATCGGAGCGTTGTGCGGCTTGCGTCTCATCTATGGTGATCAGCAGTCCGGCGTGGTGTTTGGCGAGTGAGTCCAGCCGCGCGGACATGGCTTTACGCAGGGTCTCCGGCATGCGTTTGGGGGACAGCTCCGCTTCGCCCAAGCTTATGCTTGTGCCGGCGAAGCTGACGGCTGGCTTGATGGAGAACCTGTCGAGCATATGGTCCTTGCTTCGTAATTCGTTGACGAGTCGTTCGCACAGGCCTTCTGAAGCGGTTTCTTCGATGACGTCCCATTTTCGGGCTCGGGCTTTGTCTCCGAATACGGTGAGCATAACCGTTTTGCCGGTACCACGGGCCCCGGTGATCAACATGATGCGTCCCGGTGCCCCCACGCCGTTGTCGAGACCTTTCTCGAAGTCACGAATGACTTTGGCGCGCCCGATGAGCAGCGGAGGCTCGCCGCCGGCGGTCGGCTTGAACGGATTTACTGGCGTTCGCACTAGTGCCCCTTCCCCTCAACAAGGCTGGTATAAAGCCAAATCAAAAATATCAAAAATATCAAAAATATCAAAAGAGGCTGGAGGGCTGGTTCTCATAATCGTCAATTTGCCGGAATCGCTTTCTCTATCGGTATGACGGCCTATATCTCAGCGTCCATTCGCAATGCAGATGCGTGGGCGTGTGGATATGTGCGGGAGTGCCATGGTTTGGGGCAGGGGTGGTGTGCCAATCTCGATCCCGGGGATTCGAGGGCGAAATTGGCGGGAACTGTACTTCGGTGGGACGCAACTGCATTATTGGTGATTTTGTATTTGCGTCCCACTTTTTTCGTCTGCGCATCATATGGCGGCAACGTCGATTGGCGGAATGACGCCATTGTGCGCATGCGAGAGACGGGATAAAGCGGGAGGAACGCGGGACGCAACTGCATTTCCCGGGATTCTGCATTTCCGTCCCGCTGAATTCCGTTGAAATCCGCTGAAATCCCGCCCGGGTTTGCCCGCATTGTCCGGACTATAAGACAATGTCCATAAACGCGTAAAAGTTGATTCGTGACCCAGCTCACGTTGTGGGACAGCCGGGGACAGCCGGGGCATTCTCTGTAGGATGGACACCAGTTTTGCGAGTCGCGCCCACAAGGCGCCACCCGCCACGCTTGAGATCGTCCGGGCTTGTCCCGGATGCCCAAACGCGCATCATGCACAACCGCATACGCGCAACCACAACAACACCGCATGCCGGCCAGATCACCGAATCCACGGGACGGCCGGTACGCCAGCAGTACAAGGAGTGCTTAATGGCTGCACAAATTTGGTATGACAACGACGCCGATCTGTCCGTGCTCGATGGCAAGAAGGTCGCCATCATCGGTTACGGTTCCCAGGGCCACGCCCACGCGCTGAACCTGCGCGACTCGGGCGTTGACGTGGTCGTCGGCCTGCGTCCGACCTCCAAGTCGGTCGAGTTCGCCAAGGAGCAGGGCCTCGAGGTCAAGTCCGTGCCCGAGGCCGCCGCCGAGGCCGACGTCATCATGATTCTGGCCCCCGACCAGTACCAGCGCACGATTTGGGCCAACGACATCGAGCCCAACATCAAGCCGGGCGCGGCCGTCGCCTTCGCCCACGGCTTCAACATTCACTACGGTTACATCAAGCCGACCGAGGATCACCCGGTGTTCATGGTCGCCCCGAAGGGCCCGGGCCACATTGTGCGTCGTGAGTACGCCGCCGGCCGTGGCGTCCCGGTGGTCGTGGCCGTCGAGCAGGACCCGCGCGGTGACGGCTGGGCGCTGACCCTGGCCTACGCCAAGGCCCTCGGTGCCCTGCGCGCCGGCGCCATCAAGACCACGTTCAAGGAGGAGACCGAGACCGATCTCTTCGGCGAGCAGAACGTGCTCATGGGTGGCGTGAACAAGCTCGTCGAGATGGGCTTCGAGGTCCTCACCGACGCCGGCTACCAGCCGGAGATCGCCTACTTCGAGGTCTGCCACGAGCTCAAGATGCTCGTCGACCTGATGAACGAGGGTGGCCTGAACAAGGCCCGTTGGTCCTGCTCCGACACCGCCCAGTACGGCGACTACACCAACACCGTCATCAACGAGGACTGCCGCAAGCGCATGGAATACCACCTGCAGCGCATCCAGGACGGCTCCTTCGCCAAGGAGTTCATCGACGATCAGGATGCCGGCGCCCCGCACTTCAAGGAGCTGCAGGAGAAGTACTCCAACGAGCGCATCGAGACCGTCGGCCCGAAGCTGCGCGCCATGTTCTCCTGGAACAAGGACGGCGTCAAGGATGCCGACGAGGCCAACTCCTTCACCGGCAAGATCGCCCTCGCCCAGGTGCAGTGAACTGAAGCCGCATAAAAGGCGCCTCATATGAAAAGTTGGGTGGATGGGGTGCATGTTCCGACCGTAGGCTTGGCCGAGCGGCCTTGAGCGTGTCGGAACATGCACCCCATCCACCCAACGTCAATATTCCGCATCGTGGTCGTTCTATGCAATCGTCGCAGTTACCCCACTGTGTAGGGAGAGGAATTTTACGATCAGCGGAATAAAGCCGTTTTCGGTCCCTACACGGTGGGTGAATCCCTACACGGTGGGAACTTCCCTACACAGTGGTGGCGGGATGGTTCGTTATCGCAGCACCCACGCGGACGTGTCGGTCGGCAGCTGGCCATCGCCGGTCAGCGGGCCGGACGTCAGCACCACGTCACCTTCGGGCAGCGCGATTGCGGCGTCGCCGAAGTTCGTCACCGATGTGAACGTGCGACCATTCGCGGCAACACGCGTGTACGCCACCACGTCATCGCCCATATCCACCTGCTCGGCCGAGGTGTCGCGCGTCGAGGTCAGCGACTCCTGACGAATCGACAACGCCGCACGGTACAGCGCGAACATCGAATCCGGATCGGCCTGCTCCACGTCCACGGCGAAATCCTTGAACCACAGCGGCTGCGGCAGATGCGGGTCGGCCGCGGGCGTCACGCCATCGGCGCGGACCGCGGGGGAGAAGCCGAATGAGGCCCCGGTGCCGAACTGGCCGGCCGCGCACAGCGGCACGCGGTTTTCGCCGGTGCCGTCATCGGCGGGGATCGGACGGCTGAAATTAGCCAACGACGGTTCGTCGGCAGCGACCCACGGCAGCGGCACGCGGCATCCGTCGCGGCCCTTGTCCATCGTGGCCTGTGCGGTATGGAAGGCGGTCGGGTCCTCCAGATGATCCCACGGGATGTCCGCCACTTCGAACAGGCCCAGTTCCTCGCCTTGGTAGATGTAGGCGGCGCCGGGCAGGCCGAGCTCCATGAGCGCGGCCGCGCGGGCGCGCTTGGTGCCGAGCTCGCGGTTCTCGGGATAGGTGGTGCCGTTGCGCAGCAGCCAGTCGTGGGGCAGCTGATGGTAGGGCGCGCCGGCGACCTGCGGCAGACCGTAACGCGAGGGGCTGCGCGGCACATCATGATTGTTCATCACCCAAGTGGTGGTCGAGCCGTTGGTCTCCGCAGCGGCCTTGAGACCGGAGTCGATGGCCTTGCGGAAGTCGCCCGCGAACCAGTTGGCTTCGGCGAAATCGAAGTTGAACGACTGGCCCAGCTCGTCCATCGAAGCGTACAGATGCTGGTGCTCGGGCACCACCCAGGCCTCGGCGACGGCGAAGCGCGGCGGGTTGTACTCGTTGAACACCTGACGCCACTCGCGGTAGATGTCGTGCACCTCGTGACGGTCGAACAGCGGGTGCGAGAAGTCGTGGCACAGCACGCCCACCACGCTGTATTCGCGGCCCAGCTCCTCGAGCGGCTTGGACTCGAGGTCCTTGGCCAAGCCGTGAGCCACGTCGATGCGGAAGCCGTCGGTGCCGTGGTCGGACCAGAAGCGCAGCGTCTTCTTGAATTCCTCGTGGATGTCCGGGTTCTTCCAGTTCACATCCGGCTGGGCCTTGTCGAACAGGTGCAGGTACCACTGGCCGTCCTCGACGCGCGCCCAGGCCGGGCCGCCGAAGAAGGACTGCCAGTCGTTCGGTGGCAATTCGCCGTGCTCGCCCCGTCCGTCACGGAAGATGTAGCGGTCGCGCGCGGGGGAGCCGGGGGCGGAGGCCAGCGCCTCCTGGAAGAAGACGTGCTTGTCGGACGTGTGGTTCGGCACGATGTCCACGATCACCTTGATGCCGGCGTTGTGCGCGGCCTTGGCCATGGCGTCGAAGTCGTCCATGGTGCCCAGGCGCGGGTCCACGTTGCGGTAGTCAATCACGTCGTAGCCGCCGTCCGCGAGGTCGGACGGGTAGAAGGGGGAGAGCCAGATGGCGTCCACGCCGAGGTGCTTGAGGTAGTCCATCTTCTCGGTGACGCCGGCGATGTCGCCGAGGCCGTCGCCGTTGACGTCCTTGAAGGAGCGGGGGTAGATCTGGTAGACGACGGCCTGCTTCCACCAATCGTCATGGAGGTTGTTCGCGGTCATGCGACGCTTCCTTTGCTGCTGTTGGGTTGTTCCGCGCAGGCCGGTCGGGCGTTGGGCCGATGGTTCGCGGCGCTCGCCGGTGATGCGCGGATGTAGTGGGTGATTGCTTGATGACAACGATATCATGCAAGGTTAACAAAATACTATTACGCTACGGCGTTTCGCTATGGCAACGTAGTCACCAATGCAGGTAATGGTCTGTTGTGCAATTGTTTGAGTGGTGTCGGCCCTCTCTGACGGGACGTTGCCGTGAAGCAAACAGCGGAGCTGTTTGCAGGCAACGTGCGAGCCGACAGGCGAGCCAGCATGTCGCGCGCGCAGTGCGTCCTTAATGACAGGACGGGCTGTCAGCGAAGCTGACTGGGGAGAGAAAAAGC
>NZ_JFAO01000065.1:0-11596 GCF_006408945.1 Bifidobacterium sp. UTBIF-78 | reverse complement strand
TTTTCCTCCTCCTTGAGTCCGCGGCACTACGTCGTGCGTCGAACGCGGATCCATGACTCAATGCCGGCCCGCCGATTGCGAAGCCGTTTCCACAGCCCACTCTCGTCTGAACCTATGTTCATGGTACGTGCTGGAAGCGCATATGTCAAACGTTGTCATTTATCGCGTTTCCCACCCCGACGTCCAATAATGACCGTTACTTTCTTTCACTCTCAAAGTGGCGGAAACAAGCCATTACAAGACACCTTGAATCGTTCATGCAAACGTTTGTAATACAACCGTTGTCATTCATGTCAAACACGGCAACGGCATGTACACTGGAATCAGTTATGCGATTCCACAACCATCTCAGCCGCAGGGGGCTTTCATGACCACAAGCATCCAGGATGTCGCCCAGAAGGCGGGTGTCTCCATCTCCACCGTCTCCCGCTCGTTCACACGCCCGGAACTGGTCTCCGCAAAAACCCGCGAGCGCGTGCTCGCCATCGCCGACGAGCTCAACTTCTCGCTCTCCCGGTCCGCGGCAGCCCTGAAATCCGGCCGTTCGCTGCGCATTGCGGTACTGATGAGCGGCCATATCCGCCTGTGGTTCACCGCATCGGTGATTGAAGGCCTGAACGAGGTGTTGCACGCGGAGGGCTATGACATCTCCATCTTCCAGATCTCCAGCATCGAGGAGCGCCGCGAGTTCTTCGAGATGCTGCCGGTGCGGCGCAATGCCGATGCAGTGATCGTGGTCTCCTTCGACATCGACAGCAAGGAGATCGCCCAGCTCACCTCGGTGGACGTGCCGATCATCGGCATCAACACCGCGGAATCGGAGCAGCATGGATTCGCCGCCGCGGTCAACATCGACGATCATCAGGGCTCCACGCTCGCCGCTCGCCACTTGATGAACCTTGGACACCGCCGTATCGCGTACATCAGCACCGACCGCGACATCTCCCTAAGCTTCTCGGTGCGCGGCCGATTCAACGTATTCATGGAGACATGCCGCAAGGAGGGCATCGAACCGCAGGCGGTGGTCTGCAAGGTGGACGGCGACGGGCACTATCAGATCAGCGACGTGGTCACCCAGCTGATGAGTCTGGACGAGATGCCCACCGCCATCGCCTGCCAGGAGGACGGCATCGCGCTGCCGCTCATGTTCCAGCTCGAGCGCAACGGTTTCTCCGTGCCCGGCGACGTATCGCTCATCGGCTACGACGACAGCTTCTACACCAATGACATCGGCCTGACCACGATCCGTCAGGACCCAGTGGAGATGGCGCACATCGCCGCCCGCATGACGCTCGACCTTATCGATGAGAAGCCGGTCAAGGACCCGTTCATCACCTTCCCCGCGCATCTGGTGGTCCGCTCCTCCACCTCGCGCATCAAGTAGCCCCACAGCCGACCATCGGATTCGCGTCTGTTTCCGGACAGCTGCTCAGCGGGAGTCCCCGGAGACAGACGCTCTCAGCCGCGGGTTTCTCCGGCATGGCTTTCCAATGAAGAACCCCACGGAAATCACGAGAATCATCCCTCGTCCTTCCCGAATCCTCCCGACGACAGCCGAATCTCCATTAACGAGTTGAGGCCACCGCCCAAACGGACGGTGGCCTCAACTCGTTGGATAGGAGGGAACATGAGGAAGAGGAGAAGTGGCGCCCCGGGAGAAGGAGTATGCGCAGGACGCCACGTATGTTGTTGAGCTGTTGTTGAGTTTAGGCCGATGAACACCGATGAGATAGTCTCATCCATCCGGTCAATCAATCACGATCGATTGCAATCAATCGCAACTCACACGACTCATCGTGATCGTCATCGCAATCGACGCGGATACAGGTCGTCTCAACCTTCAATCCAAGGCCTTGAGACCCCGAGACGATGCCCGAGGTCTCTCACACAGCTCAGTGGGAGGCCGAGTACTCGGAGGCCCAGCCGTCCACGAAGGCGGTCTTGACGGCGTTCCAGTCGCCGGTGCCCTGAGCGTACTCCAGCATGGCGTTGCCGAGCTGGTTCTTCCACTCCTCGGACGGCATCATGGTGAAGTTCCAGGAGACCTGGGTCTTGCCGGACTTCTGGTCCTCGACGGCGGCCTCGGTCAGCGGGTTGTCGGACGTGACGTCATCGAAGGTCTTGAACGGGGTGGTGAAGCCCATGTCCTGGGAAAGGGCCTTCTTGCCGGTGTCGGAGCTAATCACCCAGGTCAGGAAGTCCTCGGTGGCCTTCTTGTCGGCGTCGGAGGCCTTGTCGTTGATGCACCAGTAGTTCTCGGAACCGGTGACGAGACCCTGCTTCTCCTCGCCCTTGGCGCCGATGTAGATCGGCATCATGCCCACGGACTCGGCCTTCATGCCGGCCTTCTACAGGTCGGTCCAGGCCCAGGTGCCGTTCTGGTAGAAGGCGGCCTCGCCGAGCGCGAACTCGGAGTTGGCGTCGTCGCCGGTCTTGGCGCTCAGCTGCGTGCGATCGGTGGTGGAATCGGTGATGTACAGGTCGAAGATCTTCTTGAAGTTCGGCAGGTAGGTGCCCTTGATGGTGGCCGGCTGCTCGGTGACGTTGTCGTCCTTGAACTCATAGTAGAGCGGCAGGTTGGCCAGGTGGGTCTTGAAGCGCCAGTCGGAGCTGGAGTCGAAGCCGGCGGAGGTGAACGCACCCTGGATGCCGAGCTCGTCCTTACGTGCCTGCATGTCGTCGGCCACGGCCTTCAGGGTGTCGAAGTTGTCGATCTCGTCGATGCTCTTGGCCTTGGCGCCGTCAAGCGCGAAGTACTTGTTGAGGATGTCCTTGTTGTAGATGATGCCGTAGGTCTCCATCACGTACGGCACGCCGACGACCTTGTCGCCGTCCTTCAGGGCCACGTCCTGATTCTGGAGTTCCTTGTAAACCTCGGTGTTGGACATGTCCGCGGTGTAGCGCTTCCAGTTCTGGTAGCCGACCGGGCCGTTGACCTGGAACAGGGTCGGGGCTTCGGTCTTGGCGATCTCGGACTTCAGGGTCTGCTCATAGGTACCGGAGGCTGCGGTCTGCACCTTGACCTCGACGCCGGTCTCCTTGGTGTATTCCTTGGCCAGCGCGGTCCACTGGTCGGCCGCTTCCGGCTTGAAGTTCAGGTAGTAGACCTTGCCCTTGGAGTCGTCACCGGAGGAGGTGGAGTTACCACAGGCGGCAAGGGCGCCGAGGGACATTGCTGCAATGGCCGCCATCGCGACCGCGGACTTCACTGTACGATTCATCGTCGAACCTTTCTCTTTCCACGTCGATTCCGGTTGTTCCGTCCGGAGCGGGTGCCGTTAGTGGCTCCCTTACGACTATCGACATGTCCTATTGTGCAACGGTTTGCTCGATTTTGCAAACGATGGCATTTTCGGCGCGTCAAAAATGCGCCCCGGGATGAAATCACACAACATTATCCCAATACTTCGGCGCGTTTTGCCTATATGCACTCATGCAAGCGTTCGCAACAATGAGAACGCTAACAATCTACGCCACACCTATAAAACCCGAAAATCGACGCCTCGCAACGGCATAATCGCCATCGTTTGCATCGCAGCGTTGGCACCGAAAAGGAACCACGGACGGAAGCAGCAGACAAGCGCGGAAGCGAAAGAACAACAGTGCCAGGCGGAAAGCCATTCAGCTCCGCTGCCAGCCCGTTCTGCAATTTCGGACGCGCTCCGCGCGTGTTCCGCAGGCCCGCCTGCCGGCTCGCACGTCGCCTACAAACAGCTCCGCCGTTTGCTTCACGGCAACGTTCTCAGGCGTTCCAGCGCTCGATGACGTTATCGCCCTTGTAGACGCTCAGTACCGAATAATGCGCCGTGTCCAAACGCAGCAGTCGCGCGAAATGCGGGTCAACGCCCAGCCATTGCGACGTCAGGATGCGCAGGATGTGCGCGTGCGCGACCAACAGCACGTTGTGTCCCTCACGCAGCAACGGCAGCACCTCGTCGATGGCGCCCTTGGCACGCGCCGCGGCCTCCTCCAGCGACTCCCCCGGACCGTTGTGCACGGGGACCTCCGCGCCGCCCGGCAACGTCTCGGTCCAATCGCCCTGCAACGACTCCGGCAGCGAGCGCGGCCCGTCCCGCCAGATGTCCCATGCAAAACCGGCGGCCTCGCTGATCTGGCGGCGCGTACGCCCTTCGGCGGGACCATAATCCCATTCGGCGATGCCGTCGAGCTCCCTCGGCGCGAATCCGGCCAGCTCGGCGGTCTGACGGGCGCGAACGAGCGGACTGGAGAACACGCACCCCTCGTCGAATCCACCCGGGAACGCCTCGCGCAGCCGATCGCCCGCCTCACGCGCCTGACGCTCGCCCACGGCGGTCAGCGGGATGTTCGTGCGGCCCGTATGCTGGCCCGATTCGCTCCATACGGTCTGTCCATGGCGCAACAGCACCAGGAATCCTGTGCCGTTGCGAGAAGGGTCGACGGCCACAGTGCCGTCCATATGCTGTTCGCTCATACCTCTACTCTAGTCCACCTGACCCCGGATTCCGATCAACGACGGGCGCGGTGTGCTCTACACTGATAGCCATGAGCAGCGCAAAGCACACCGCACGTCACGACTCCCCCATCGACTCCGGCATGGTCGCCTCGTCATCCACGGCCTCTCATGAGACCTTCTCCGGGGCATCCGGGGCATCCCCCTCCGAGACCTCGGCCGGCGCCGACGCGGCCATCGCGGGCCTGCACCGTATCGACGAGAAGGTCAACGCACTGCGCGCCAGCCGCGAGGCAGACCCCGATTCCCTGCTGGACAAGGCGTTCAAAGCCACGGCCCCCGCACTGGTCGGCATGGTGGCCGGCAAGGTGTTCCAGACCTTGTGGGACAAGGGCAGAGCCCGTCGCAACCTATGCAAGGGGTTGGCCGCCGATGCGCCGCAGGGGCTGGCGATGAGTCTCGCGTTCGCCGCCGCATCGGCCGCTTTCGGCGCCGTGATCTCGCAGCTGTCCGACCGCGGTTCGCAGGCGCTTGTGGATCGTCGCCACCGCAAGTCACAAGCCAAGTCACAGGCCAAATAGCAGGCCAAATAGCAGGCCAAGTCGCAGTCCAGGTCCTGACATACCGACACCGGTCCCCCACCGGTCTCCCACCGGTCGTCCGGCATCCGCATTCCGCCGTCAGGCGACCGTTCTTTCCACCGCCGCCCACGCGTGCGACAATGGCATCATGGTTACCAATGCGACTATCGAAACCCTGCTGAACCGCCGTTCCATCCGCAAATTCAAGGATGAGGCCATCGACTCCGACACCATCGCCACGCTCGAAACCGTGGCCCAGCACGCCGCCTCCAGCCAGTTCCTCAACGACTGGTCCGCCATCCGCATCACCGATCCGGCCATCAAGGCCAAGGTCGCCGAATTCGGCAACCAGCCGTAGATCGCCACCGCCCCGCTGCTCTACCTGTTCATCATCGACGAGCACCGCAACGCCCGCATCGCCGAACGCAAGGGCATCGACCCGTCGTCCGACGACTTCAACCTCAAGACCAGCTACCGCTTCACCCAGGCGCAGAACGACGCCGTTCTCGCCCTGCACGCGATGGAGACCGCCGCGTTCTCGCTGGGGCTCGGGTGCGTGATTCTGGGCTCGCCGCTCAACAACATCAACGGGCTCATCGAGCTGCTCAACCTGCCGGAATACACGTATCCGGTGCTGGGTCTGGCCATCGGCAAGTCCGATCAGGAACCGGCGCTCAAGCCCCGCATGCCGCGCGACATGCAGTTCTTCGAGAACACCTATCCGGCGGACGCCGACGACACGCTCGCCCCGCTGCCGGGATTCGACGCCGAGGTCCACCGCTACTACGACCTACGTCAGGCAGACCGCCCGGTGGACGCCTTCAGTGACCAGATCGCCACGATCAGCCGTCAGGACGTCAGTGGCAAGACGCTGCTCGACAAGGCCGCAGCCCAAGGCTTCCAGCTGGACAAGTAGGCTCGTCACAGGCCCGGCGGACCACTGCGGATTTCGGCAATCCCAGTGGAACTTCGGCCGATTCCTCCGCGGCCCGGCAGACCTCGACTCCAGGTCTGCCAACCCTCATACCAACGAACCCTCATACCAACGAACCCTCATACCAACGAATCGCCGCCGGCCTCCCTCTCCAGCAAGCGAAAGGCCGGCGGCGATTGCCATCATTACGCCGTCCGCTTACTGAGACCAGATATTGGACAAGCGGCGGCCAATTTCCCATCATTTCGCGGCATTCCGCCCTTTCGTCAGACGGCACGCGGGATAGACTGCTCTTGGTCATTCGATAATTGACACGGACGGCGAAACCGTCTACGAAACGAGGGCGGCATGCGGACCATCTTGCGTATCTTCCGACGTGATTTCCTGCGCATCGTCCGCAATCCCGTCGCCGTGGTGGTCACCCTCGGCGTGGCCATCATCCCCTCGCTGTACGCATGGTTCAACATCCTGGCCAACTGGGACCCGTACTCGGCCACCGGCAACATCCAGGTCGCCATCGCCAACGAGGACCGCGGCACCTCCAACAATCTGGTCGGCGAGCTCAACGCCGGCAGACAGGTGGTCGCCGAGCTGAAGAAGAACCACCAGCTCGGCTGGCGCTTTGTGGACGGCGAGGATCAGGCCGTCCAAGGCGTGGAGACCGGCGAATACTACGCGGCCATCGTGCTGCCCAGGGATTTCAGCGCCAGTCTGGTGGATTCGGTCACCGGTACGGGCAAGCGCCCGAAAATCCGCTACTATGTCAACGAGAAGAAGAACGCCATCGCGCCCAAGATCACGGACACCGGCGCCAGCACCATCGACGAGCAGATCAACTCCACGTTCGTGGCCACGGTGGGCAATACCGTGGCGAAAGCCGTTTCCAAGGCCGGTGGCGAGCTTGACAACGCCACCGATTCAACCCAACAGGACGCCATCGCGGACCTCGACACCGTGCTCGACACCATCGGCAGCGTGCAGGGCGCTCTGCAGGACCTGCAATCCACCCTTGACCAGGCGGACGGCACCATCGCCGATGCCAAACGCACCACCGCAACCTTGAGCACAGCGATTGAGAGCGCCCGCAAGGCGTCACAGCAGTCCGGCACGCTGCTCACCCAAGCGCAGAACGGCTCGCAGGCCTTCTCCTCCACACTCGTGGGAGCGCTTGACGACAGTTCGGCCAAGCTGTCCGGCCTCGCGGTCGACGTGAACACGGCGGCCGGCAGCATCATCGGCTCGTTCAACACCGCACAGGATTCGGTGGATTCCATCACCAATGCCCTCAACGCCCCGCTGGACCGCACGCAGACCGCCATCGACAACGTCAGGGACGCGTTGCGTCAGACCGGCATCGATGAGCATACGACCGACCCGCTGGGGCAGCGTATATGGAACCAGCTCGATACGCTGGAAGGAGTCATCGGCCGACAGCAGGCCCAAATCGAGGATTTCCACGACAACGCCTCGCAATTCATCGACTCCGGCAAGGACGCCACCACCCATCTCTCCGGGGCGATGGGTACCGCGGCCACCGGCGGACTCGCGGCGTTGAGTCAGGCCCGTCAATCGCTCACCGGCACGGTGATGCCGAATCTCAACGCATCCCTCAATGGCTTCGCCGCCCTCAACGGCACATTGGACGGCACGCTGGTCTCGCTGGACGGCACACTCACCCAGACGGACGGACTGCTCGACCAACTGTCCGACACCATCGGCCAGACGCGATCCACCATCAGCGGCACGCAGCGCTCCCTGACCCAGCTCACCGAAGACGTGGACACCGTGCGCACCGACATCGGCGCGCTCGACAGTTCCGCGGCCTATCAGAAGATCCAAAGCACCCTGCATCTCAATGATCAGGAATTCGGCGCATTCATCGGCAATCCGGTCAGCCTTGTCACCAAAGTGGTCTACCCAACCGACAACTACGGCTCAGCCGTGACGCCCTTCTACACCAATCTGGCGCTGTGGGTGGGCGGTTTCGTACTCATCGCCATCTACAAACTGGAGGTGGACCGCGAGAATCTCCGGCATGTGACGGCCACTCAGGCATATCTCGGACGCTGGCTGCTGCTGGTCACGGTCGGATTCCTGCAGGCGATCATCGCCACGGTCGGCGATCTCGCGCTCGGCATCCAGTGCGAGCATCCGCTGCTGTTCATACTGGCCGGCGTGTTCTGTTCGTTCGTGTACATCAATATCATCTACGCGCTGGCCGTGGCGTTCCGGCATATCGGCAAGGCGGTGGCCGTGATTCTGGTCATCGTGCAGATTCCCGGCGCCTCCGGCCTCTATCCGATCGAGATGATGCCCGACTTCTTCCGCGAACTGCACCCCTGGCTGCCGTTCACCTATGGCATCAACGCCATGCGCGGGCCGATCGCCGGCACGTATGCGAACCATTACTGGCTGGATATGGGCCATCTCGCGCTGTACCTGCCGGCTGCGCTGTTCATCGGTTTGGTGATACGCCGGTATGCGATGAACCTCAACGCGCTGTTCGACCGCCGTCTGGGTGATACCGATCTCATGATCACCGAGCACAACAGCATGGTCAACGAGCATGTGAGCCTCAACGCGGTGTTCCGCACGGTGTCCGACAGCAAGGAGCTGCGGGCCCTCATCACCAGCCGCGCGCACCGGTTCTTCGCCCGGTATCCGATGATGATCGTCTCCGGTCTGGTATTGCTGACCGTGCTGCCGTTCATCTTCCTCGTGCTGCTGTTCGTCACGCAGCAGAAGATCACGATGCTCACCGCATGGATTCTGTCGATCATCCTCATCGATGCGTATCTGATCGTGGTGGAGTACACGCGCGAAAGCTACGCGATGCAGGTGGGCGTCAGCGCAATGAACGCCGACGAATTCCGCGACGTGATGCTCAACGGCTACGTCTGGCGCCGATTCCGCGACCACGACAAACACGACGGCCACGATATGCGCGCCGTCCGCACCGATCGCGTTGAACAGGACGGGCAACAGGACAGGCAGGATGACCAGCAGGACGGGCAGCAGGACGAACAGAACAGCCAAGACAATCGCAACGGCCAGAACAAGGGAGGCGCGCGATGAAGCTCATCTGGAAGCTGTTCATACGTGACCTGCGCCAGGCCACGCGCAATGTGATTGCGGTGATCGTGGCGATGGGTCTGGTCATCGTGCCGGCCCTGTACGCCTGGTACAACATCGCCGCCAGCTGGGACCCATATGGCAACACGAAGGCTCTGAAAGTCGCGGTGGCGAACACCGACAAGGGCTACAAATCCGATCTCATCCCGGTGCCCATCAACGTGGGAGAGACCGTGACCAGCGCACTGCGGGCCAACCATGATCTGGACTGGCAGTTCGTGGACCGGGACAAGGCCATCGACGGCGTGTACTCCGGGGAATACTACGCGGCATTGGTGATTCCCAAAAGCTTCAGCGCAGACATGATGACGCTGTTCTCGCCCACCATCACACATGCGAAGCTCGAATACTATCTCAACGAGAAAATCAATCCGATCGCCCCGCATATCACGGATGAGGGTGCCAGCACCGTGGCCACCACCATCGACCAGACCTTCGTCAAAACGCTGTCCAGTGTGGCGTTGAATCTGGCCTCGAACGTGGCCAAATACGCGCAAAGCCCGGAAATGGCCCAGTACATCGACAACGCCACCAGCCATCTCACCGGCATGTCGGCCAAACTCACCGGGACGGCAGCGCAGATCGACTCCTATGTCAACTTGCTGGGAGCCGCGAGCGGCATCATCGACTCGACCGACAAACTGCTGGGCTCCACCGGCTCGGCGGCAGCGGGCGCGAAACAGTCCATCAAACAAGCCCAATCAGGCGCCACAAGCCTTGGCGACGCCCTTTCCGGGGCCGCGGACGGTGTCAGCGCCGCTCTGAAGCAGGCCGACGAGGCATACGTCTCCATCGATAAGCAGATTGACGCGGCATTCACCGATATCGGATCACAGTCCGCACAGGTAGCGGGCGCGCTGACCGATATGCAGTCGAAGGTCCAAGCGCAGGCCAATACATTCGGCGACTATGCAGCAGCGCTGCAATCGTTGGCAGACCAGAGTTCCGTGCAGTCGGTTCGCAACGCACTGACCAAGGCCGCGGCACAAGCCGAACAAACCAAGCAGAAGCTGCAATCGGTCGCCGATGCGCTGGGCGAGGCCGCTCAGCACATCACCGACGGCACCGCGGATGCTGAGGCAACCCGTCAGAAGATAGCAGACGAGATCGCAGCGGCCCGCAAGTCCATCACCGAGGTTTCGGATACCTATGAGCACGCCTTGAAGCCGCAGCTGACGAAATTGGCCGCTTCGATGGACGACGTGGCGAATCAGGCCTCCAACGTCATCGATGGGCTGTCCTCCACGGTGGATAGCGTATCCGGAATGTCCGAAGAACTGTCCGGCAGCATCACGGGCATACAGGACTCTTTGGGCAAGGCCTCGGCAGCGTTGAACCGATCCGCCAAGAAATTGGATACCTTGGCCGGCAAGTTCTCGTCGCTGGCCAAGGACGGCGGCGGCGACCTATCCAGCGTCATTTCGACCGATCCGGATACCCTCGCCTCGATGCTCGCCGCCCCCGTGGCCGTTGACCGCATCCCGCTGTACCCGATGGCGAACTACGGTTCAGCCATGGCTCCGTTCTACACGATTCTGGCCATCTGGGTGGGCGCGATCATTCTAGCGGCCATGCTGAAGGTTTCCATTTCCGACCATGAAAAGGCCAAGGTGCTGGGGCTTGGCAACGACCTGCCATTGGGGAGTGAAGTCGGGCTTCGCGAGGCGCTGATTGCCGGTCGTGTGGCCGGGCCGAGCGCCGCGTTGGACGTGCTCAAGAAGCCCCGTCCCGAATCCCCCGGCAATGCGCGGCAGTTTGGTTTGCAGCTGCACCATGAGTATTTCGGACGGTACATGATTTTCGGCTTCCTGGCGCTGTTGCAGGGCACGTTGGTATGTCTGGGCGATTTGTTCTATCTGGGTGTGCAGTGCGAGCACCCGGTGCAGTTCCTTATGGTCGGATGGCTGGCCGCACTGGTGTTTTCGAACATCGTATATACGTTGACGGTTTCATTCGGCGACATCGGCAAAGCCATCGCCGTGATACTGCTGGTGATGCAGGTGGCTGGATCGGGCGGCACGTTCCCGGTGGAGACGCTGCCGCCGTTCTTCCAAGTGGTGTCCAAATGGCTGCTCTTCCCCTATGCCGTGGACGCGATGCATTCGGCCATGGCCGGGGCCTTCGGCATGGAGTACTGGATCGCCATGGGCAAACTGGCACTGTTCCTCGTGCCGTCGCTGCTGCTTGGCCTGATGCTGCGCAAGCCCGTGATCCGCCTCAACGACTGGATCATCCGCAATCTCGAAAGCACCAAGGTGATGTGAGGCGGATGTGAGGCGGATTGCTGGGTTTCTTTTGGCTCTGTTAAACCAGAATTGACATGGGTTAATCAACGAAAGTTCTGAAGGGGTCAATTCCCCTGAATGGGTTCATTCATTTCCCTGAATGGGTTTATTCCCTAAAGGAATCAACCCCACCAATTTGCCTCTTATGTCAAAGCTGGTGTAACAGAGCCTTTCTTTTTGTTTGGTATTCGTGCCGCGAAACACGTATCGATTGCGTCTTTGCTTGATTCAG
>NZ_JFAO01000064.1:0-12810 GCF_006408945.1 Bifidobacterium sp. UTBIF-78 | reverse complement strand
GAAAATAGTCATGATCAGCATGGCTGGTAAGGCGATACGCAGGTGGTGGGCACTGTTCGCACTGCCTACGTTCGCCGCGTTCATCATCGGATTCCTGGTGCCCTTCATCATGGGCGTCTACCTGAGCTTCTGCGAGTTCACCACCGTGACCGACGGTGAGTTCGTGGGCCTGAAAAACTACGGCAAGGCACTGAAGGACAAGGAGTTCCTGCACGCGCTTGGGTTCTCCACGGCGTTCACCATCGTCACCACCATCGTGATCAACGTGGTGGCCTTCTTCATCGCCTACATGCTGACGAAGGCGATCAAGGGCTCCACGCTGTTCCGTTCGGTGTTCTTCATGCCGAACCTTATCGGCGGCATCATCCTGGGCTACATCTGGCTGCTCCTCCTCAACGGCATTCTGGCCCACTGGGGTCGCGCCCTGACCTACAAGGCCACGTACGGATTCTGGGGCTTGGTCGTACTGGTGTGCTGGCAGCAGATCGGATACATGATGATCATCTACATCGCCGGCCTGCAGGCGCTGCCGTCCGACGTGCTCGAGGCGGCCGCCGTGGACGGCGCCAACGGCACCCAGACCATGTTCCGCATCATCATCCCGCTCATGATGCCGTCCATCACCGTGTGCTCCTTCCTGACCGTGACCAACGGCTTCAAGCTCTACGACCAGAACCTCGCCCTGACCAACGGCGCGCCGAGCAACATGTCCGAGGGCCTGGCGCTGAACATCACCCGCACCTTCTACGGCCGCATGGGCTGGGAGGGCGTCGGCCAGGCGAAGGCCGTGCTGTTCTTCATCCTGGTCGCGGTCATCGCATTGATTCAGAACAAGCTCACCACGAGCAAGGAGGTGGCAGCCTGATGAACGAGAACAAGCCTGTGAAGCATGGCGCACTGTGGACCGCGCTCTTCACCGTGATCTCCCTGCTGTGGATCTTCCCGATCGTCCTGGTACTCATCAACTCCTTCAAGCAGAAGGCTTACATCTCCAAGAACGCCTTCAGCCTGCCCACCGGCAAGACGTTCGTTGGACTCGACAACTACGTGCGCGGTGTGGAAACCACGCAGTTCTTCGCGTCCTTCGGTTGGACGGTGCTCATCACCGTGGGTTCCGTGGTGCTCATCCTGCTGTGCACCTCGATGTGCGCGTGGTGGATTGTGCGCGTGAACAACTGGGCGGCGAAGCTGCTGTACACCCTGTTCCTGTTCAACATGATCGTGCCGTTCCAGATGGTGATGTTCACCCTCTCCAAGATCGCCGACATGCTGAAGCTCAACACCCCGTGGGGTCTGTGGATCGTGTATCTCGGCTTCGGCGCCGGCTTGGCCGTGTTCATCTTCACCGGTGTGATCAAGGGCATCCCGTCCGAGCTTGAGGAGGCTGCCATGATCGATGGCGCGTCCGTGCCGCGCATCTTCTTCCAGATCGTGGTGCCGATCATGAAGCCGTCCATCGTGTCCGTGGCGATCCTCGAGGCCATGTGGATCTGGAACGACTACCTGCTGCCGTACCTGACGCTCGATTTGGGCAAGTACAAGACCATCTCCGTGGCCGTGCAGTACCTCAAGGGCGGCTACGGCTCGGTGGATATGGGCGCCATGATGGCCTGCCTGGTCCTCGCCATCATCCCCATCATCATCTTCTACCTGGTCTGCCAGAAGTACATCGTCAGCGGTGTTATGGCGGGCGCGGTCAAAGGCTGAGCTTGGCTCAGACTTGACATGGGGAGTCCGGTGGACTCCCCATAGCGCCCGCCTGAGCGAGGCGGTAGCCGAGCGAAGGTAATACTGAGCCTCGCCGTAGGCGAGTCCTTAATTGCTGGGCCGGAGGCGGAGCCGTCAAGGGCTGACGACTCCAAACGAATTCGGTTCCCCTCTCCGAGGGGAGCCACCACCGCGACTTATACCAACTTTATCGCCCAGTTGTCGGCTCCCCTCTCTGAGGGGAGCCGTCGGCGGTAGCCGACTGAGGGGAGTGGCGGGAGTAACGTAACGCTACAACCGCCACTCCCCTCAGTCATCTGCGGTGACAGCTTCCCTCAGAGAGGGGCGAGGAGTGTGGTAAAAGCAAGGAGCGACATATGAACTGGCTGGCGCCTGATTCCAAGTTCATGCGCGCATGGAGCAACCTCACCGACGGCGTATGGATCAACATTCTGATGCTGATTACTTCCATCCCCATCGTCACCATCGGTGCGGCTCTGACCGCCGGCCACGATGCCTGCCGTCGTTCCATCGAAGGTGAAGGCAAGAGCGTCACCGCCAATTACTTCAGATCGTTCCGATCGAACTTCGTCAAGGCTACATTGCTGTGGCTGCCGTTCCTGGTGGTGCTCGTCGGCCTGGTCTACTCGTGGATCGTGCTGCAGATCACGCCGTTGCTCATCCCCAAGTTCGCGTTGAGCATCCTATGGATTATCGGCTTCGAATGGGTGTTCGCGCTCCAGTCGCGCTTTGAGAACAGCGTGGGCGGCACCCTGAGGAACGCCTTCATCTTCGGCATTTCGCACATCGCCATGACTACGGCTCTGGTGGTTGTGGATGCGGTGTTCGTCGCGCTGCTGGTCGCCAGCTGGTTCTATATGCCGGGCGGCCTGTTCCTGCTGGTGGTGCTCGGCTACGGCACGATGCTGATGCTGCACATCCCCGTCACCGAGCGTGTGTTCAAGCCGTATCTCACCCGGTGACCAGCCCGTTAGTGTCCTGTGTCGCAATTGTCTGAGATCGGTGTTGGTCCCCTCTGACGAAGGGACTGGCAGCGAAGCTGACTGGGGGAGAGACAGAAGCTGGACCCTCTCAGTTATTAGTGACAGCCCTCTAGTGTCCTGCGCCTGCGGCTCGGTGGTTACATTGTTGGCTTCCCTGTCGGGACTTTGCGGGGAGGGTACGGGACACTGGACTCCCCAGACTGCTCAACGTGCGCGCATATGCGAGGATTTCGGGGTGGTCAGGTTGCGAATGCCGTAATGATTGGCGCCGGGAAGCCAGTGAATGACGGTAGAAAACCGTAGGGGACTGTACGTACGCGGAATAACGTGGCATCCGCGTACTTACAGTCCCCTAGAGGTCTGAAATGGACTGTACGTACACGTGGCCTTCGATGGGGCGCGTACATACAGTCTCTGGTAAGCCGGAACTATTCCTCGGCTCCTGCTGTTCTGGGCATATGCCCACCAATTATTCTGGGTCTATCCGCACTATAAAGCGGATTCTGGGCATATCCATACCACGAAGCGGCCGATATGGGCCTCTACATGGTACGGATATGCCCAGAACAGTAAAATCGGGCTGCTAACTGGCACCCATATGCCCAGAAAGCAGCTCGATCAATGAGCGAATCGCTCGGAAGCGGTCAGTCTTCAGCCGTCAGTCTTCAGCCGTCAGTCTTCAGCCCGGAATCAACCGGGAATGACCCTAGTGGTCTGTCTCGCAATTGTTTGAGTGGTGCTGGCCCCTCTGACGGCAACGTTCGAGCCGACAGGCGAGCCAGCATGCCGCGCATGCAGTGCGTCCTTAATTGCAGGACGGGCTGCATGCGAAGCCGCCTGGGGGAGAGGTAGAAGCTGAACCCCTCAATATTAGTGAGACAGGCCTCTAGATGGCCCGCCCGGTACAACCCTGACTCGGCCAGCCTACTTACGGGCCTGCGCCACCTGATACATGATGAACAGGATGGCGAGCCAGATCACACCGGCGATGACGGCCACACGGTAGCTGGCGGAGAAGCACATGAGCACCACCACCAGCGCCAGGAACGCCAGTACCACCCACGGCGTGACGCGCGCGAACGGCAGCTTGAAATGAATCGCGTCCAACGCCTTCTGACCGGAGAGGCCGGCAAGCGCGGAATCCTCGGGGGAGTCGCCAGCTGCGACCACCTTGCGGAACTTCATCTCGGTGAACATGATCATCGTCCAGTTGATGATGCCGGCGATGGTCGCAATCGACATGAGGTAGTTGAACGCGAACTCGGGCCATACGAACACCACCACCACGGCGATGGCGGTGATCACAGCGGAGGTCAGCACGCCGGCGACCGGCACGCCATGCGCGTTCAGCTTGCCGAGGTAGGCGGGCGCGTTGCCCTGCTTGGCCAGCGAGTACAGCATGCGGGAGTTGGCGTACAGGCCGGAGTTGTAGACGCTCATCACGGCGGTCAGGCACACGAAGTTGAGGATGCCGGCGGCCGCATGGATACCCACGGAGTCGAAGATCTGCACGAACGGGCTGGGCGTGTCGTCGCCGCCGATGGTGTTCCACGGCACCACGGCCATGATCACGCCGAGCGCGCCGATGTAGAACACGAGGATACGCCAGATGATGTCATTGGTGGCGCGCGGAATCGTAGTGCGCGGGTCCTCGGTTTCGCCGGCGGTGATGCCGATGAGCTCGGTGCCGCCGAAGCTGAACATCACGACGACCAGAGCCATCAAGAGGCCGGTCCAGGAGCCGTCCTTGGCCTGGGTCATCAGACCGTGCGGGAAGAAGCCGTCGCCCACGGTGAACCAGTTGGCGAAGCTCGCCTTGATGCCGGAGGCGGTGGGCAGGGCGAAGACGATGACTGCGAGACCGCCGATGATCATGGCTATCACGGCCACGATCTTGATGATGGCGAACCAGAACTCGAACTCGCCGAACTTGGAGACGCCGAGCAGGTTCGCGGCGGTGATGAGCACTAGGAACACGGCCGCCGACACCCATGTGGGGATGGCGGGGAACCAGTAGTTCACGAATGAGCCCACCACGGCGAGCTCCACCATGGACACCAGGATGTAGTTGAACCAGTAGTTCCAGCCGGAGATGAAGCCGGCACGCTTGGACCAGTAACGGGTGGCGTAGTAGCTGAATGCGCCGGCCTTCGGGTCCTCGACCGACATCTCCGACAGCGCGCGCACGATCATGAAGATCGCGAGGCCGCCGATCAGGTAGGCCAGCAGGATGGACGGGCCGGCCAGGGCGATGGATTCGCTGGATCCGTAGAACAGGCCGGTTCCGATGGCGCCGCCGAGCGCGATCAGCTGGATGTGGCGGTTCTTCAATGACTTGCGCAACGTCGCGGGAACCGGTACGTCGTCGGTCTCGCGCGGCTTCTTGGGCGCATCTGTAGTGCTCATGATGCTCTTCTCTCAGGTCTGGTAATTACCTTGCGCGCTGCAGTGCCTTGCTGCGACACACAATGTTGGCCATTGTAGGCCGTATGCCGCAGATACAGTGTCGCAAGTCCGATGATTGATGAAGGGGCGCGGCGTTCCTATGCGTGCGTGGCCTTGCCTAGTCGCGCAAGCACCGCATGTTATCGCTTCGACCGGGGAGTCCGTTGCGCTACTGATGAACTCGCAAGAACTGGTGACGTGGGGCAGTCGGAGGAGATGCTTGCCTGATTTATTTCGGCTGGGAAGGTTCCGGTAGGCCCGTCTTCGGTAGGCCCATCTCCGGCTGGGTCATGGTGAGAATGATGCGCGCCACGGACTCGGGGGAGGCGGCCAAGTCGGTGGAGAGCCAGTATTGGATCAGGCCGATGCTGCCGGAGACCCCGAATCGCATGCGCATCTGCGACTCGGTTGTGTCCCGTGCTCCGGATTGCATCCGCTCGGCTACGTCGCGTCGGCTGTAGATCAGCCCCAGCAGTTGTTGTTGGAATCCGATGTCGGCCTTGGGGCTCATCAGTACCTGCAGGTGGTTGCGGTTGTCGGCGATATACCGGCATATCTGCTCGATGATGCGCTCGATACCGGCCAGATTCGGTTGCCGCAGCAGTTGGTCGAGCGCCGCGGTGACCCAGGCCATGGTCTCGTCCTCGATGTCGTGCAGCAACTCCTCGATGCTGGAGTAATGCGCGTAGAACGTGGAGCGGTTCACGTCTGCTCGTTCACACAGGGCCTTGACCGTGATGGCGCCCAGCGGCCGCTCTCGCATCAGTTCGATGAGCGCGTCCTGCATGGCCTGCCGTGTGTACCGTGTGCGGCGGCTTTCGGTGAGTTCCTTGGCCATGGGTCTCCCTTCACCCGACATTTTGCAATCCGACTGTTGGTTGTGGAACCGACACAGTGTTGTTTTACTGGAGTATAGCAGTCGTTGATGTGGCGGCCATGCGCATGAGGCCGCGCGGTTATTCGGGGCAAGGGGCATTGCGATGGCGTATATCGAGTTTGACGATGTGGTCAAGGAATATCCGTCGGGAGACACGGCGATCCGGGCGCTCGACGGCGCGAATTTCACGGCGGACCAAGCCGAATTGACGGTGATTCTGGGCCAGTCGGGCGCCGGCAAGACCACTGCGCTCAACATTCTGGGCGGCATGGACACCGCCACGTCCGGGCGCGTGGTGGTGGGCGGCCGCGACATCACCGGATTGAACCGTCGCAAACTCATCGGCTACCGTCGCAGCGATATCGGCTTCGTGTTCCAGTTCTACAATCTCGTGCCGAACCTCACCGCGTTGGAGAACGTGGAGCTCGCCTCGCAGATTTGCCCGGACCATTTCGACCCGGCCGAAACGCTGCGCAAGGTGGGGCTTGGCAATCGTCTTGACAATTTCCCGGCGCAGTTGAGCGGTGGCGAACAGCAGCGCGTATCCATCGCCCGAGCGATTGCGAAGAAGCCCAAGCTGCTGCTGTGCGACGAGCCGACCGGCGCGCTTGATTACGAAACCGGCAAGGAGGTGCTGCAATTGCTGCAGGATATCTGCCGGTCGCAAGGCATGACGGTGATGATCATCACGCATAATTCCGCGCTCGCGCCGATGGCGCACAAGGTGATCCGGTTCCGCTCGGGCAAGGTGGTGGGTGAGGAGACGAATCCCGCTCCCACGCCGATTTCGGACATCGAGTGGTAGGTGGTGAGTGTGATGGTGCGTGGCAGGCATGCTTGCCGGAGTGGTTCCGGCCCGTGGTCCGAAGCCGTGGAACAACCTGTGAAACATGATGTGAGCGATGGTGCGACGCAGGCCGGGCGCGTGGACTCCGGTTCCGGTTCCGGCTCCGGCGCAGGCTTCGGCATTTCCGGCGCGTTCGCCAAGGATATGTGGCGCATGTGGCGGCGCAACTGGAAACGGTTCGCCTCCATCGCCATCATCTCGATGCTGGGCGTGGCCGTACTGACCGGTATCTACGCCGGGTGCCGAGACATGTTCCGCGGCGCTGACCGGTTCCTGGACGCGCAGCGTCTGTCCGACATCCAAGTCGTCTCGACGCTGGGCCTGACCGATGACGACGTCGCCGCGCTCAAGGCGGTCGACGGCGTTGCGGCGGTCCAGCCGGAACGGTCCGCGACGGCGACCGTCACGATAGACGGCAGCGACAAATCGGTCACGCTCAGCGAAATCGGCGTGGACGGCATGAACCAGCCGTATCTGCAGGAAGGCGAGCTGCCGACCCGCGCGGGCGAGACGGCCGTCACCCGCAAGTTCGTCAAGGACAGCGGCCTGACGATTGGAGACAAGCTCACGGTATCGCTGGATTCGTCCAGCGAGGATTCTTCCGAAGAGCAATCCGGTGATGATTCGACATCCGCTACCGATTCCCCAAGCGCAACCCCCACGTTCCCGACGGACCTCACCATCACCGGCATCGTGCTGGACCCGACGGACCTGCAGAATCCGGACGGCTACTCCCAAGGCGCGTTCCGCAGCTCGGCGACCTCCGATTACACGTTCTTCCTGCCGTCGGACGGCGTGACCGGCGACACCTATACCGCAATCTCGCTGGAAATCAGCGGTGCGGCGGCGCTCGACACGTTCTCCGACCAATACGACCAAACGGTGCGCGCGGTGCGCACCCGCATCGAAGACAACGTGCAATCCCAGCGCGAGCAGGCCCGCCGACAGCAGCTCATCGACGATGCCAAGCAGCGGATTGCCGAGGCGCGCGCCGAGGCGAACCGGAAATTCGCGGACGCGCAGTCGCAGATCGACCAGCAGCGCTCCCAATTCAACCAGCAGCTCGACGCGGCGATTGTGATGGCCGGCGGTGTAATTCCGGCGGGCGCTCAGGACGGCAGCAATCCGGAGGCCGCGGCGGCCCTGCAATCCCAGCGCGACGCCATAACCGCGCGCAGCCCTGAGCTGTCCCAAGCCAAGCAACAGCTGGATGATGCCCAGACCGAATTGGACCGGCAGAAGAAGGATGCAACCGCCGAACTGGATAAACGCGAGGCGTCCATTGAGGCAGACATTCCGCAGGCACGCTGGTATGTGAACACGCGCTCGTCCACCGGCACGTTCTCCTCGCTCAAGTCCGACCTGAGCTCCATCGAATCGTTGGGGCGCGCGTTCCCCGTGGTGTTCCTGCTCGTGGCCGTGCTTATGAGCCTGACCACGATGGCACGCATGGTGGAGGAGGATCGCGGCCTGATCGGCACATACATGGGACTTGGTTATGGCAACGTACTCATCGCCATGAGGTATGTGCTGTTCGCGCTCCTCGCATGCCTGATTGGCGGCGGACTGGGCGATGTGGCCGGATTCCTCGGTATTCCGACGTTCCTGCTCGTAGTGCTGGAGGGCATGTATGTGGTGCCCGGTGTCACGATGCTGTACGACTGGGCGTACGGTTCGGCGGGTGTGCTGCTGTTCGTGGTGGGCGTATGCGCGGCGACCGTGGTGGCATGCCGCGGTGAAATGCGGCAGATGCCGTCCGAGCTCATGCGCCCCAAGTCGCCGAAAGCCGGCGCCCGCGTGTTCCTGGAGCGAATCGGACCGTTGTGGCGGCGCATGAAATTCCTGAATAAGGTCACCGCCCGCAATCTGTTCCGGTTCAAAGGCCGTCTGTTCATGACAATCGGCGGCGTGGCAGGCTGCACTGCGCTCATTGTGTGCGGCCTGGCGATCAACGACACCGTGGACGCGCTGCCCGCCACACAATATCAGGACATCTACCGGTACAACCTGATGGTGGTGACCGATCATGACGATCTCGCGGACGTGCGCTCGCGGGTGTTGGGCGGCGCGAAGGTTGACGATGCGGCCGATACGACGACGCTGGCGCGCGTCGAAAACGGTGAGATCGCGAATGCCGCCGAGGAATCCGAATCCGTGCAGCTCATCACCGTGCCGGAGGCGACGGACCTCGGTGCAGTCGCGTCGCTCAGACTTGTGTCCAACGGCACTATGCGGCAGTATCGCGACGGTACGGCGATCGGACTGTCGGATAAGGACGAGGGGCGGCAGTCGGATGTGCCCAGTTTTACGGGCGACGGCGTGATCGTCGCACGATCCGCAGCCAACGCGCTCGGCATCAAGGCCGGCGACAAGGTCACGCTCGGCGGCGGTGACGGGGCGGCCCGCGCGGTCGTTCGCGTGTTCGCCGTCAGCGAGTCGGTCATTGGCTCGGACGTGTACATGACGTCCGCGTATTACCGGTCCGTGTTCGGGGGCGACTCGTCCGGTTCGTCGAGCTCGTCCGGTTCGTCAAGCGGTGACGGGGAGGCCGCCGAAAACAGAGGAAGCAGTGCTGACGGCAGTGCGATGACCACGTCGAACGGCGTCGAGATGAACGCTCTGTTCGCGCGATACACCGGTTCGGACGACGATCAGATCGCGTATGCGGACAAACTCGCGAAAGAGCAGGGCGTGCTCAACGTAGTCAGCACGGCGGACATGCGCCGCGGCTTCAGCTTCGATCTGATGGGCGCGGTGGTGGCGCTGATCGTGGCGCTCGCCGGCGCGTTGGCTCTGGTGGTGCTGTTCACGCTGGCCAACACGAACGTGTCGGAGCGCGTGCGCGAGATGGCCACGCTCAAGGTGCTCGGCTTCTTTGATCGTGAGGTGCACACCTACGTGAATCGCGAGATGCTGATATTGACGGTGATGGGTGTTGCCGTCGGTCTGCCGCTCGGCCGCTGGATTGGCGGGCTGCTCACCGCCGCGTTGAACATGCCCGGACTGTACTTCGCGGTGAGCGTGCGTTGGGTGAGCTATGTGATCGCAGCCGTGGTGACGCTGGCGTTCGCGCTGCTCGTGCAGCTGTTCACCAACCCGGTGCTCGACCGGATCGATCCGGTCAGCTCGCTGAAGTCGGTGGAGTAGGGGAGACAGGGAGAAAGGCGGCTAGTATACTGCGCCGTAAGTTCGTTGATTAATTCACTACCCCTCAGTCCCGCTTCGCGGGCCAGCTCCCCTGGCAAGGGGAGCCAACATATAATCAACGAATTTCTGACGCAGAATACTATACGAGACATAACGCGCGCTTGCTGTGCTCGATGACGCTTCATCGCGGTGCCGCCGATTTCATGAAAGTTCAATTTAGGTGACAGGAATTGAACTATTTGGCTGGATGTTTACAATATTGTCACGCCTGTTCGTTGAACCGCCGTGGTCTTGGTCCAAGTCACGATGATATCGTTTGAACTTGATTGAAAGAGCAGGTGAGTTGATGAACAATAGCCAGAACAGCGGTCAGGGCGGCACCCTGGCATCGGTCGAAAACCTCGACAAGAACAACGAGATGGCGCGTGGCCTCAACAACCGACACGTCCAGTTCATCGCCATCGGAGGCACCATCGGAACCGGCCTGTTCCTCGGCTCCGGCAAGTCCATCGCCCTGACCGGCCCGAGCATCGTGTTCGTGTACATCGGCGTGGGCATCATCATGTTCCTGCTCATGCGCGCCATCGGCGAGCTGATGTACCGCGACCCGAGCCAGCACACGTTCATCAACTTCATCACCCGCTACCTCGGCAACGGTTGGGGCAAGTTCGCGGGCTGGTCGTACTGGATCGTGCTCGTGCTCATCGGCATGAGCGAGATCACCGCCGTCTCCACCTACTTCATCACCTTCTTCGACACGTTCGGCATGGACCTCTCTCACTGGAAATGGCTGATCGAACTGTGCTTCCTGGCCGCGCTCGTGACCATCAACCTCATTGCCGTCAAGGCGTTCGGCGAGGCGGAATTCTGGTTCTCGATGATCAAGATCACGCTGATCTGTGCGATGATCGCCACTGCCGTGGTCATGGTGGTGATCGGCTACCACTACGACGCCGTGCAGATCACCGGTCAGGACGGCATATCGCCGGCCGGCCACGCGGGGCTCGACAACATCACCAACGGATTCCAGATTGCGCCGAACGGCTGGCTGAGCTTCCTGATGAGCTTCCAGATGGTCTTCTTCGCCTATGAGATGATCGAGTTCGTGGGCGTCACGGTTTCCGAGACACAGAATCCACGCAAGGTGCTGCCGAAGGCCATCAACGAAATCATCGTGCGCGTCCTCATCTTCTACGTGGGTGCGTTGCTGGCCATCATGGTGATCGTGCCGTGGGGCACGTTCAAGCCGAACAAGGACGGCTCCTTCGCGTCGCCGTTCATCATGGTGTTCCAGTACGCGGGCCTCAAGTGGGCCGCCGCGTTGGTGTTCTTCGTGGTCATCACGGCCGCGTCCTCGGCGTTGAACTCGCTGCTCTACTCCGCCGGACGCCACCTGTACCAGCTGGCCTCCGAGTCCGAATCGCCCACCTTCCGCAAAGTCGGCGTGGTGTCCAGCCGCCGCGTGCCGGCCCGCGCGATTCTCGTCTCGGCCGCGCTGATTCTGCTGTCGCCGGCGATCAACGCGATTCCGGGCATGTCCAGCGCGTTCGTGCTGTTCGCGTCCGCCTCGAGCGCGGTGATCATCTTCATCTACGTGCTCACGATGATCGCGCACCGCAAGTACCGCCGCTCCGCCGACTTCATCGCCGATGGATTCGTGATGCCCGCATGGCGGGTGCTCAACACCGTGGCGATCGTGTTCTTCGTCTTCGTATACTGCACGCTGTTCCTCGCGGACGATACGCGCGGTTCCGCCATCGCTGGTCTGGTCTGGCTGGCGGTGTTCGGCGGGTACTGCCTGCTGCATGACCGCTTCCAGAATCGCGATCTCAAGGCCGCGCTGAAGCATCGCGAACGTCAAGACTGACGCCGACTGACACGGATGACGCGCGCGGTGTCAGCTGTGTGACGGACGGCCTCCGGCGAAACCGTACTGCAACGTGCCGTGCACCAGCGCGGAAGTGAAGTGCGTCGTGCACAGTCCTGCCTCTTCGGCTTCATGCGTGCATCCGGCAATACTGCACAGTAAGATTTTGTGACTGCGAATCATCGTTAATCCCCTTCGTTAGGATGGCATCCATGCCATCTATCTGCTCCAGCATAGGCGAACTACGTCGTAAAAGCCAAAGCTTGGGCGATTTTGCACGGTCTTGAGCGATTCGAGTTGGATTGTTAGGATTGTGCGCGAGAGGCGGCGAGTTTGTAGTGAGCGGAACGTTGGCGGCGGATGGCCGAGGTGGAGGCATCTGAAGGAAAGTTTTCCTAAGAGGGCGGTCGCGTGGCCGCGTGCAACTGCAGCTGGATACGCTGTGCGTATTGGTACACGCCGTATATCGGCGCATGACGTACATCCAGTAACAGGAGCACGATGATGTCTCAGACCTTTACTTGGAACGCCGGTCAGGTGTCCCTCACCTTCGATTACGCGGACGATGATTTCGTGGCGATGCAATCCGTGCGTATGGGAACGGCAGAGGTTGTTTTCGCTCGCCGCATCCCGATCGTGGATATCATGACCACAGCCACAGGTCACCATATCGCCTGCAACAAGCTCACGCACACCGTGATCGGTGAATCGTTGCGATACGGCGGCCATGGCGAGGGCCATGACGGCGGTCGGCATACGTTGATTGTCACGTTGCATGATTCTGAGCACGGTATCGGTGCCGCTGTGCATTATGAGGTCGATGATGCCGCTCCGATGGTGCGCACTTGGGTCACCGTGACCAACGAACGCGCTGCCGGCGATAGCCCCGCCGGTGACGCGGGCAGTGCGATAATCC
>NZ_JFAO01000063.1:0-13910 GCF_006408945.1 Bifidobacterium sp. UTBIF-78 | reverse complement strand
AAAAATGTCCCTCGTTCTGGTTCCATGTCATCCGAAGATCCTTTCCACGTCTATTGAACCGCCATCGCGGTCGAATTCTTCCTGTACGGCATCGCGAATAGCCTTATCGGCGAGCCAGTCCGCCGCGACGGCGGCCAGTCCGTATGAGGCGTCGTGTATGCCTTTGCGTCCTTGCTCCCCGTGCGCGTACTGCCCGAATTCGGGAGTATGGGCTGAAACATCCGCCGGCGCGATCTTGAAGGTTGGGTGCACCCCGGGGAGCCGTTGACTGATGTTGCCGAAATCCGTGGAGCCGGCAATGCCAGATGGGAGCGTCGCCTGGTCATAGACGATTCGTCCCTCAGAGCGTTCATGCTGTGCGAATCGCGCTCCGAGCACACTATTCTGCCGGACCGGGAATGACGCAGGCCGTGGATCCCAGTTCACGGTTACTCCTGTGCCTGTGGCCAGAGCTATGCCACGGCTGATGTTGTCCACTCGCTGGCTCAGTTCCCGTAGGGTCTGGATACGCGGGGATCGCACATAGTACCGAATAGTCGCCTGCTTGGGGATGATGCTGGGCCGATCGCCTCCCTCGAGGATGTTCCCGTGGATACGGTCCTCGGGGTAGAGCTGTTGCCGTAGCAATCCGACTGCTTCGTAATGAAGCGCTACCGCGTCCAAGGCGTTGCGGCCTTGGTATGGCATCGCGGCCGCATGCGCCGGCACTCCGTGATAGGTGATGTCCACGATGCGGCGTCCGAGAATGCCGAGGCCTGCTGAATCAACGCTTGAGGGATGCGCCATCTCCGCTGCATGGATGCCTTGGAAGAAGCCTTCGCGGGCAATAGTCTCTTTGCCGCTGTTTCCTTCCTCCGCTGGTGTTCCGATAAGCGCAACTACACCTTTGAAGTCCTGTTCGCGGATTTCGTCAGGCAAATGTTCCGCTGCTATCTTCAATGCGAGAAATGCACCGACGGATGATGCCGCAATGGTGTTATGGCCGCATCCATGTCCTATTTCCGGCAAAGCGTCGTATTCCGCTAGTATGGCGATTCGGCGTTCATCTCCATGCTCGGCGTCCCATGTAAGCCCATCTGCGCTGGCTGGCTCGGGTGTGCCATCGAGTAAGCGGGCCTGGAACGCAGTGTCAAGGGAGCCGAGTCCCTGCTTTCCTTCAATGCCGTGCTTGGCGAGAAGTCGGAGTATCGCCTCGCTGCTTTTCCGTTCTTGGAAGGCCTCCTCACGGAATTGGAAGATATCGTCCGACAGTGCATATAGCTCGTCGGCTATCTGGTCGCGCGCACGTGAGATGGCCTTTATCGTCTCGGGGTGAGCGCCTGAATACGGCGATGTGAGGCCGGGGAATTCGGCGGCTTTCTGTTGGAAGACTCGGTTGCGTTCCTCCAGATAGTAGGTACTGGGGGATTCCGGCAGCCCGATTACCCGGTCGAGCCCATGTTCGGCTGCTTCTCGTGCCTGGTTTGTCATGTCGTTCCCCTCACTGCTTCGCCGCGTCGATGAGCAGGTCAAGACGCGCGTCCGCGCCCTGCTTGATGCCGGTCACGTTCTTGGATACGCCGAAGGCGCTGGTCAGTTCGTGCACAGGTACGAAGTGGCGGCCCTCGATGATATCGGATTGAATCTTCGCCAGTGCGGTATTGCGCTTTGAGGCGTCACCGATCTTGAGTTGGTCCTTGAGCTCCTGTTCGATGCCCTGGTCCTGGATGGGCCAATTGTTGGTGCCCTCATCGCTGAATTGACTGCGTAGCACGTCACCGTCCACGTTCGACAGGTTGGACCAGGCCAGATCGAACTTGCCGGGGCCTATCACTGCTATGAATTCCGGGATTGTGCCGGAGAACTGCTCGGAGTCGATGCCCACCGCCTTCAGCTGTTCCTGAATGATTGCGATGCTGTCGGAGTTGACCGCGGAGTTGTTCTTGTAGGCGATTCGGAGCTTGAGCTTCTGACCGTCCTTTTCACGGATTCCGTCCGCGCCTTTCGTCCATCCGGCTTTGTCCAGATCGGCTTCGGCGGCTTTGGGGTCATAATCCGCCAACTTGTCCTTCTGGGACTTATAGCCGAGGGTCGTGTGGCTGATGGGACTGTCCGCCACTTTGGTGCGATCGTTCCATGCGCCTTTGACCACTTCGGCCGGATTGACCGCGTGGGAAATCGCATCACGGATCAGTTCATCCTGGAACAGTGGCTTCTTCTCATTGAAATAGACCCCGAACACCGTGCCTGGGTTGGAACGCTGCACGACGTTGGCGCTGGCCGCCACGGTGTCGTAGTCGTTCGGGGACACGGACTCGATGACATCCAGTTGTCCGCTGACGAGGCCGCCCGTGAGGTTCGCCGATTCGGTGATCACTTTGAATTCGATGCTGTCCAGATGAGCATCACCGGTGTTGTCGAATCCCTTGGGAGCCCACTTGTAGCCGGCTCGCTTCGTCACGACCGTGGACTGATCTTTTGTATACGATTTGAGAACGAAAGGCCCGGAACCCGAAACCTTCTTTCCGTTCGCGCGTTCCTCATACGGCACCTGCGTGGACTTATCAGAGATCAGCCCCATGGTCGGAGTGGCGGCCTCGGAGAGGAACGCCGCATTCGGCGCGGAGAACTTCACTACGGCGGTATGCTCGTCGACGACCTGCGTGCTTTCATACGTCTTCACGTACGCGGCACCTACGGAGGAGGCGCCGGCCTTCTTGACATCGTCGAGATTCGCCTTCACGGTTTCGGCCGTCAGCTTGGTCCCATCCGAGAAGGTCACATCATCCCGCAGTTTGAAGGTGAACTCGGTGGCATCGGCGTTCGACGAGAACTCCTCGGCCAGCCAAGGCTCTATCTTCTCGGTTTTCGGGTCCTGATAGACCAGTGAATCATACAGCTGACGGGTGATGTTCCATGTCGTATTGCCGTTTCCGAATGCGCTCGGATTGAAGTTGATAGGGTCGGAGCGGACGCCGAACACCAAGTTGCCGCCGTCCTTGACAGGAGCGGCCTCAGCCTTTTCATGCGTGCCGGAGGCCGAACCGCATGCGGAGAGCGCGGTGACCAGTGCAAGCGCTGCGGCGGTAAGCGCCAGCAACTTCCCCCTCTTGCTTGTTGCCATGTTGTTTTTTCCCTTCTTATCATTGCCGTTGATGGCGGTTATGCGTATTCATGCGAAGAATGCTGTGCCCGGAATGGAATCAA
This sequence comes from Bifidobacterium sp. UTBIF-78, assembly GCF_006408945.1. Lineage (NCBI taxonomy): Bacteria > Bacillati > Actinomycetota > Actinomycetes > Bifidobacteriales > Bifidobacteriaceae > Bifidobacterium > Bifidobacterium sp. UTBIF-78. The sequence continues at coordinate 10,724 of NZ_JFAO01000063.1, read as the reverse complement.
GCAGTTTCCGGGTATATTCCGTGGCGGGATTATTGAACACCGACTCGGTGTCCCCCTGCTCTTGTATCCGTCCGTGGTCGATGACCGTGATCGAGTGCGCGATGTCTCGGACTACGGCCAGATCGTGAGAGATGAACAGGTACCCTACTTTTCGATTGCGTTGAAGATCGACCAGCAGATCAAGGATCTGCGATTGCGCCGTCACGTCCAACGCTGAGACGGGTTCGTCAAGCACCAATACGCTCGGTCTGATTGACAGAGCTCGGGCTATCGCCACACGCTGCCGTTGCCCGCCGGACAACTCGTTTGGATATCGTTCCAGCAAGTTCGTCGGCAGTTTCACGGCGTCCAGCATTTCAGCGGCCACTTGTCTGCGCTCTCTCCGGCCGAGGCGCTGGAACGCGCCTACTGGCTCGCTGATCAAATGACCGATGGTCATTTTCGGATTCAACGAAGCGTATGGATTTTGCTGGACCACTTGGATCTGCTTTCTCAATTGCCGCAAATGCTCACCGCGCACATCGCTGATGTCTTGACCATTAAGCCTGACGATTCCGCTGTCAGCGGATTCCAGCCGAAGGGCGATGCGTCCCAACGTGGTTTTCCCGGACCCGCTTTCACCTACAAGCCCCATGGTTTCACCCTTATTGACAGACAAGCTGACGTTGTCCAAGGCGACGACATCACGGTCCTTGCGGCTCCTCGCCCGGAACACTTTGGCGATGTTCCTCAAAGACAGCGCCTCGATATTGTCGGGCGATGCCCCGGACCGTTTTGATGATCCGACGGAATGAATGCGCCTTATGGCATTCAACCCAGGGGCGTTCGCGATGAGTTGCTTCGTGTATGGATGCTGGGGATTCTGTATGATGTCCTTGGTTTTGCCTTCCTCCACGATGCTTCCATGTTGCATCACAAGGATTCGGTCGGTGCGGTCCGCTGCCACACCCAGATCATGGGTTATCAGCAGTTCGGACAGACCGTGTCGTTCGACCTGTGCATCGAGGTTGTCCAGAATCGTCTTCTGCACCGTCACATCCAGCCCGCTTGTCGGCTCGTCAGCAATCAGGAGGCTGGGCGTGTTCACCATTGCGATGGCAATCAGTACACGTTGCTTGAGACCGCCCGATAACTCATGCGGGTATTGACGACATCTCAATTCGGGATTGTCGATGCCCGCTTCCTGAAGCACCGTGCGCACGCGTTCGTCGCGCGCCATGGAATCCAATTTCCCGTGTGCGGTGAGGGCTTCGGCGACCTGCTCTCCGATACGCCGCAGGGGATCCAACGATACGGTGGGATCCTGGGGCACGTATCCGATGGCGCTGCCACGCAACTTGTTGAGCTCGCGTTCCCTTAGCGTGAGCAAGTTCGCATCTGCGAAACGTATGTCGCCTTGCTCCACGATGAGGTTGCGCGGTTCGAGTCCGATGATCGTCGATGCAATGGTGGATTTGCCCGATCCGCTTTCGCCCACTAATGCGACTCGTTCGCCGCGGCGAATGCTGAAACCAGCTCCGTGGACGGCCTTCACTATGCCCTTCCGCGTCGCATAGGAGAGTGTGAGATCGGTTACCCTCAAAATGATGTCGCTGTTCATATGGTCCGGCTCCGTTCGTTCAGAGTGGTTGCGATTCTGTTGGATGCCAGCACGGTCAGAGTGATTACAACGCCAGGAAAGAAAGTCAGCCATCCTTGTGCCGCCAAATAATTACGGCCATCGGCCACGAGAGCACCCCATTCCGGCGTAGGAGGGGTCGCCCCATACCCAAGGAAGCTGAGCGAGGCGACCGAAAGGATGATGGAGCCGAACTCAAGAACGCTCAGAACGATGACTGGGCCCAGCGCATTGGGCAGCATATAAGCCAGCAGCACATGCAGCGTTCTGGCACCTCCGGCCTTGGCGGCCTCGATATAGGGGAGCTCCCTGATCTGTAGTGTTTGTGATCGAGCGACACGCGCTATGGACGCAATCGTGGTGATCCCAACCGCAACGGCGATCTTCACAGTCCCGAAACCCAGCGCCACCACTACAGCCAAGGCAAGCAGCAGACGGGGAATGGAGAGAAGGATATCGACGCCACGCATGATGACAGCATCGACCCATCCTCCCCAGAAACCCGATACAATGCCAAGCGTGACCCCCACGACGAAACTGATCGCCGTTGCAAGTAGCACGGCTTGGAGCGTCAACGTCGATCCATGGACCACTCGAGAGAACAGATCACGCCCCAGCTGATCAGTGCCAAACCAATGAGAGAAGCTCGGACGCTGCAGTTTTTCACTGATATTATTGGCCAACGGATCCTGTCGGGTAATGACATTCGGGAATATAGCGCCGATGAGGACGAGGGCGAGCCATGCCGATGAGATGAGGAAACCGAAACTGGTGTAGCTTCTGCCATCACCCCGTCTGCCATTTTGCAAGAAACGCGCTCGTTTACGGATCTTTTCTTTGACGTTGCGTGCGCTCCGGAAAGAGACACTGGCGACAGATACAGAACCCATGACGTAGACCTTATCTTCCTTAGCTACTGATTTATGCTGCGTTTAGACGGGAAAAACGTCCGCCGGCCAGCCGGATACGAGGATCAATCCATCCATAGGCCAAATCAACAAGCAAATTGGCCGCGCTGTAGATGATTGCTACGACTAATACAACACCCAGCACCGTGGGTATATCTTGTGAGGAGACCGCAGTCACCACGACACGGCCCAACCCGGGACGTGAGAATACAGTCTCAACCACAGCAGTGCCTCCCAGCAAATGACCAACCGTCATGCCCGCGACGGTAAGCACGGCCAACAAGGAATTAGGGGTGATATGACGGAACAGAATGCCAAGCCGCCCGATGCCCTCGGCTCTTAATTGGGAAACGAAAGGCTTCTCGTCATTCTCACGCATCGACTTAAGAAATACCTGTGCCATCAACGCGCTGCTGGGCAATGCTATGGTGAGCGCCGGGAGAATAAGCCCTAAGGGCCCGTTGTCTCCAAAAGCAGGAAGAAGCCGAAGTTTGAAACTGAAGAACTGTATGAGAAGCATGCCAAACCAAAACCCAGGAATCGAATTCCCCAAGGCCGGTAACGAATCAAGGACATGACGCAACCAACTATTCGAAAACACAAGGGAGAGTTCACATACCACAGTGGCAAAAACGGCCGCCACGAGGAATCCCAGCCCTGCCAGCGGCAGCGTGTACCACAACGCCTCCGTAATCAATCCGCCCACTGAGCGGCTTTGCTGCAGTGAAAAACCAAGATCACCATGCAGCAAAGCCGACAAATGATTGAAATACTGGACAATCACCGGCTGATCAAACCCGTACTTCGCCGCCAATGCAGCACGCTGCGCCGGATCGATGTCGGTCGAGTCGGGACCGAGAAACAAGGAGATGGGATCACTCGGCAATGCGTACAGGAGGAAGAAGGCGAAAGTATATGCGGCGAATACGACAAACACCGCCTGCAGCAACCGTTTGATGATATATTCCAACATCTGTCCCTTCAACAAGATCCCCAACCCAATGCGAATCCCCAACCCGCTTGGATGATTCATCAGAGTACAGGGAATTCATCGAGTAACATGCATATGCGATATATGAGTTGCTTATGGCGGGCTATCCTGTGCTCCATCCGCATCTTCTTCGTCCGGTCCAATATGAACCACATATGGATAACACTCAGAACGGAATATGAAACAACCAAGCCTGTGGCTGTTCAAACAGCGGACTATTCGAGAAGGCCCTCGCCGACGAATACGCCATCACCGTCACCGAAGGCGTCGAATCCTCCCAGGACATGGCCGACATCGCCCGCAAACGCGGCATGACCGTCCAGATCGGCACCGCCGAAACCGCGGACCTGCCCCGGGACACGTACGACATCATCTACTTCAACGGCTCCTCAAGCTACATCCCCGACCTCGAAATCGCCTACGCTAACACCCTCACCGCATTGAAGCCCGGCGGCAGGCTCATCCTCCTCGACGTGCCCAAGGAAAGCGCCTACGGGCTCATGTACCTGCTCGCCGCCACCCAGAACGGGTACGACAGCCCCGAACTCCAAGGCACCCTGCCCGAGCTCCCCTACCCCATCGAACTCGCCAAATCCGCCTACTGGCACACCACCGAGGAGAAAAGCCACATCCTCACCGACAGGCTCGGCCTGCACGACCCCACCTACCTGCAGACCCTCATCGCCAACCCCGTCTACACCAACCGGGCCGTCGAGGAACCCATCGACGGCTACACCCAAGGCGGATACATCGCCATCACCGCCACCAAGTGACGGAGGCGTCCACCACGTTACACACAAAAGGTGGAAAAGATCATCGCCTTGATCTTCCACCTCACTGTCCGCGGAATGTAACCACCGTTCGAGTCATCGAGGCGTCAGCACGTGGCATCGCGCCGACGAGCGACCAACACATGCATGGTGCTGCACCATGTGAGCGACTAGGCTTACATAGACGCCCACATGGTGCAGCACCATGCAATTCATCGCTGACATATGGTCAGGAGCATAATCATTCGCGTGGAGCGACCGTCACCAAAGCCTTACGCGCTGCGAACTTGGTAGCAAGCCAGCCCTTGGGACGCCCTGCCGCACGCCATCGAAGCATCGCCTTATGCCGACGCCACAGGTACAGTGCGAACAAGGCAATGACCAACACATCGATGACGGCCACGATTGTGGTGATCACAGCGTTCCAGTTGGTGGTCCTCTTCTCGACGGCGCTACTGTTTGCGACCATGTACAGCACGTTATGAGTGGCGCGACGCAGCGCCTGACGGCCTGTGGGCGTGTTCGTGGTGTCGCTTGTCATGAACATGTCCTGCAGGAAATTGAGGTTGAGGTCATTGCCGGCAAGCAGACTGCGGTTGACGTCACTGGTGTCCGCAGCCATCGTACAATCGGTGACCACGGCACCGCGGAAGCCCCATTCGTCGCGGAGCACGGTAGTAAGCAACGCGTAGCTCTCGGCAGCCGGGGTCGTGCCGATACGGTTGAACGAGCTCATGAGTCCAGTCGCGCCTCCCTCTTTGACCGTGATTTCGAAAGGCTTCAGATACAGTTCACGCATCGCCTGCTCGTTGGCCCAAGTCACCAGACCGCCGTCGGCACGATGGGTTTCCTGATCGTTGAGCGCGAAATGCTTGGTATAGGAGTAAACGCCGCTACCCTCGATGCCGCGTACCTCGGCGGCCACGATCTTACCAGTCAGCACCGGGTCTTCGGAGACGTATTCGTAGTTGCGGCCGCCGAACGCGCTGCGATGCAGGTTGGCACCCGGCGCATACAGGCCATCGACGCCGTACGCCTTGGCTTCCTTCGCCAGCAACGCACCCACTCGTTCGGCCAGTTCCACGTTCCATGTGTATCCAAGCACGCTCTGACCGGTGAGCTGGGTACCGTTGACTCGGGCAAGGATATTGTTGAGTCCGTTGGGACCATCACTGTCCAGAGTTGTCGGCTTGCCGACTGAATTGACACTCGCTGTCAGCCAGCCGGCGTTGCCTACCAAAACCTTCATCTCGCCAATTGTCACCTGATCGAGCAGTCTCGACCATTTCGGATCGTCGTAGTCCAAGCCCTTCACATCAGCCAACGTAAGACCATTGTGGGCCCCAGTGATGATGTCGTCATCGGTGGTATCACCCACCGGTTCGGGATCGGTCAGATTCTTCACCTGTTCGGCAGTGGCTTCCTTGGCGACCGCTGCACGCTCGGTGGGCATCGTGCCTTTCCAATCGGCGCGAGAAATATAGGTAAGACCATCGCCGGAGCTCACGTCGTCGAACTGGTTCGTAGCGGCGACGTTATCGGAAGAACGAGCTCCATCATGATCATCGTCATAGATGACGTCATGGTCACGTTTCAGTTGTCGCGATGCCACAATAGTGTGCGCATCGGTCTGTAGATTGATGTCGTAATCACCGGCTTCAAGCACATAGGCTCCACCCTTGGCCTTTACGCCCGTGTAATCGTAGCTGGCAATGTCCTCCCAGTCGAACGAGACCGTCACCGTCTGCGACTTCCCCGGTGACAGCTCATCGGTCTTGGCGAAGCCCGCCAATTCCACCGAGCTCTTCTCGATGCCTCCCGGAGTGTACGGTGCGCCAACATAAATCTCCACAACCTGCTTGCCAGCGACCTTGCCGGTGTTTTTCACTGTGACGGTGGCGGTGATGGTCGTGCCATCATCCTTGACGGAATCGAGCGTTTCATCGAACGTGGTGTACGACAAGCCGTATCCGAACGGATATTGCACCACCGAATCATAATCAATGAAACCATCCGCAGCCGCTGTCTCGTAATAGCGGTACCCCACGTAGATGCCTTCGACATATTCGACATAATGATAGGGGTCCTGTCCCGAAAGAGCGTCTCCGGTTCCAGCGAACAAGGCACCGTTCGTATAGCTCACATTGGAATAGTCATACGCGCCGAAGTTGTAGTAAGACGGGGCGCTTTCCACCTCGTAGGGGAATGTGTCGACCGTTTTTCCCGAGGGGTTGACCTCACCGGTCAGCACCTTGCCGATGGCATTGGCACCCGTGGCTCCCGTGACGCCGACCCACAGGGCCGCGTCAATCGATTGATCTTCAAGGAAGCCCAGCTCCATGGCATTCGGGCTGTTGAGCACCACGACCACCGTTCCGAAATTGGTCTTCACCATATTCAGCAGGTCCTCTTCGTTGGGCGTGAGCTCGAGGTAACTGCGGCCCGCTTCGGAACCGGTGTAATCAGCCATATCAAGCGGCAAATCATAGCCTTCGCCGCCCTTACGGGTCAACACCACAATGGCTGCATCGGAATAGTCACGCGCATCGTCGATGAGCTTCTGGTCATAATCGGATTGGGGAAGTTCGTACAGATTCCAGTCGGTACCGACAAGTCCCTTGTCTTCGGCCGCGACAGCATGCTCGTCATAGAAGCTCTTCAACTCGGCGTTGGGCTTCAGACCGGCGTTCTCTAGCCCCTCGTAGAACGTCACGTTGCTCGTTTCATCCCCCGCACCGGAACCGGTGCCGCCGTACGAGAAGTTGTTGCCTGCGGTCGAGCCGAACACGTTCACTGCGGAGACGCCGTTGAACGGTAAGACGTTGTTCTTGTTGTCGAGCAGAATAATGCCTTCCGACTCGACTTCCTCGGTGATATCAGCCGTGGCCTGACTGGCCGCCTTCACCGAACTTGAACTCGCGTCAACCTTGTCGGTGACAAGCGAGAGCAGGCTCGCATGAGGCGCGACAAACGCATACATGGCGATACTGATGGTTGCTACAATCGCCATGAGTATGTAGGACAAGACGAGTACGGGCCGGTTCGGCCTGCGTGGCACCCGTGCCTTACTGGATTGCTTCATCGGTTTCTCCTATCTGAACAAAACGACTCGGCATTCATCTGCACCGTTGCCTGAATCTGATGAACACCTCGTCGAGCGTCGTGATATTTACTGTATTGAGTCCAAATTCGCACTACATCAGGTTTGACATAAACTGTCTATCGTCGGACCTAATCGACACCGGTCGTAACAAGATACACAATAAGGCAGCCGGTGCAAAGCATGGATGTTGGAAGTGCAAAACCCAAAGTATCATCCGAACAGCAGGGCCGAACCCGGAAGCGGTCGACCGGCGTCGTCGCCTATCGAAGGATTGGCGAACCGCAGAAAGGAACAACAGCAACTATGTACAACGCACTGATTGTCGAGGATGACACTACAGCAGCCAACACCCTATGCTCCTATCTCGCGCGTTTCGGAGAGCAACACGGCATCGGTTTTACAGCACGCGTACTTACCGACGCCGAGCAATTGCTCAGCGGCCATCACGAGGCGGATGTCATGTTCCTCGACATCGGATTACCAGGAATCAACGGTATGGACGCCGCCGAATTGATTCGCCAGAACAACAACGAGATTCCCATCATCTTCGTCACCGACCTTGCGCAGTTCGTCATACGCGGTTATACTGTCGGCGCGCTTGATTTCATGGTCAAGCCGGTGCCGTATAACGATTTCGCACTGCGTATGGGCCGCGCCATGCGCATCATCGAACGCAACACGGGGTCAGCCATCACCATTGCGTCTCCCAACGGATTACGCATCGTACGAACGCGCAGCATCATGTATGTGGAGGTGCTGAGTCACAACCTGCACTGGCATATCGCCGGCGAGACCGATCTCATACGGCAGAAGGGCTCGCTTTCCGCGTTGGCCGAGCAACTGGCGCGACTAGGGGAAACGAGTTTCTGCCGGATCAGCGCAAGCCACCTAATCAATATGGGACAAATCCACCTCATCCGTCCTGATTCCGTCATCATGAACGACGGTACAACAATCACGATTACCCGCACATATAAACAACAAGCGCTGGAGACTATCAACCGCTATATCGGGGGCAGTATCTGATGGACAATCCATCATTCATGGGAACTACCCTGGACTTCGGAAATCATGCAGCACATGCAGGCGGCATCATATCGATGCTAATCAATGCGGTATGCCTAGCGGTGGCTGTAAACCTGTTTTCCCGCGGTCTGACGCCGCGCTACCCGTTGCGGATACGAATCGCCATTATGGCCGCTCTCCCCTTAGTAGCGACCGGCATCTTCAGCACTGCCGTATTTCTCATCCCTTATCCGGCACATTCCAAGGCACCACAACCATCAGATGCAGCGGACATATTACAGCCCGCAGCCAGATATGCACCGCTTATCATCATGTTTTCTGCCGTACTGATAGTCTGCGTAGCCGTCGTACATAGGCTATACCGCATGTCGCTTCAAACCGCTATGTTCTGCGCCACGGCCGGCTATACCATGCAGAATCTTGCAAGCGGAACCACCGAACTGGCTGCCAGCATCATGCGAGCGAACGGCATTGACCCCACACTGCCGATCCCCTATCTGGCCAATACCGTGATTTGCGTGGCTTTGGTATACAGCGGATGCCATCTGCTTCTGGTACGCAGAATCAATCACGATGGCCTCGCATCCATGGCCAATCGTCAGATGACGCTCATGCTGCCCGTGACATGCCTGATCATCATCGGATACGATGTGGTGCTCAAAAGCCTGGAGGGGATCGGACTCGGCTTGAACTACATCCTCATACTCCGACTGCTCCACGGCTTCGCATGCATCGCCACACTCTGGACCGAATACAAACTGCTCTATGAGACCAGCATCGAGCAGGAACGCGTCATCGCCGAGCATCTCCTGCACGAACGTGAGCGGCAGTATCAGATCAGCAGGGAAACCATCGAAGCCATCAACATCAAATGCCACGACCTACGTCATCAGATTCGGATATTGGCCGACCAAAGCGGCACGCCCGACAGGGCCGCAATCCTCGACATCACGCAGACACTGTCCATCTATGACTCATCAGTACTCACCGGCAATGACGCACTGGACACCATACTCACCGAAAAGCAACTGCTCTGCACAAACCAAGGCATCACACTGACATGCACCGCCGACGGCAAAGCACTGAACTTCATGGCACCAGCCGACCTGTACGCCTTATTCGGCAACGCATTGGACAACGCCATCGAGGCCAGCAATACACTTGCGCAAGGAAAACACCAGTCCATCACGGTGGCCGTACGGCATTCCATGGGATGCGTCTCAGTTCATGTGGAGAACTATTACGGAGGGGATCTCCACATCGACCACGACGGCCTGCCGATAACCCGCAAGACCACGAACAGCGGAATACCCGATACCACGAACCACGGCTTCGGCACGCGCTCGATGATGGCCATCGCCAAACGCTATGGCGGAACGTTCTCCGTCACGGCTCAGAATGGGACATACTGCATCGATATCATGTTCCCCATCGACTAGCCTATCCGCCGAATTCTGGTACAACAAGCAATGCCCCGAAACCCCCACCTACGTGATGGGCGGACACCTCATGGCCTACGAGTATCCCGACGAATTCAACACAAGGCTTGACCAGTTCCTCGACTCGCTCGACAAGTGACCCATCGCAGTCCGCCGGCCCCGCCCGTCCCCATCGCGGAGGCCGGCGGATGTTCTTGTCAGGCAGGCCGCGGACATGGCATGAATACGCCTTCGGCCACGGGAGCGATCCCCGCTCTTTCAATTCCGGTAGAAATGTACCGGCAGGGAAACCGCGTCCCTATGCTGCAGCCATGACGAACATCAACGAGACCCCGCAGAACCATCCTTGCGCCGATACCGGGACCAGTATGGATTCCGAAACCGGCATGCGGCGGGATGCCGCCGGGAATCCGCAGCACGATACGAACCCCGCCTCCGGCGGCACGGGACGGCCGGCGCCCTCCAATGTTTCCGGATGCGAAACCATCGGCTCGCTGGTGCACAATCTGCTCGAGCGGATCGACGAGATTCAACAGGGAAAGCGGGACGGCGTTCCCACCGGATTCCGTGACATCGACTCGGCCATCCAAGGCCTGTGGCCCGGACAGCTTGCCCTCATCGCGGGACGGCCGGGCATGGGCGAGTCGGTGCTCGGACTGGATTTCGCACGGGCCGCCGCATTGCGGCATCATATGGCAACGGTCGTGTTCAGCTCGACGATGAGCCCGGCGGAGCTGGCGCAGCGCGTCGTCTCCGCCGGGACGGACATCCCGATGGCGACGCTGAACCACGGCAGATACCTGGACGGCGTGACGGACGAACGGTGGAACCGCCTGAACGAGACTCCCCTGACAGCAGCTCCCGACATA